>NZ_QSRV01000013.1:316-61070 GCF_003437235.1 Collinsella sp. TF07-1 | reverse complement strand
TTATCGTCCCGGCTCGAAAAAGTGCTAAATGTCAATTCTGGTCTAACAGAGCCATTATTTTTATCGGTTATTCCCTTAACGACCCCGATATCCAAGCTATCCTCATGTCGATTTCGCGCTGCCTCGGTTCTAACAATCTTGCGTTGCTTAGAAAGCGCTTTATCTTCCTTACTAGGGGAGAAAACGCAACCTCAACTCATTCGTTTACCTTTCCAGGTATTGGCGAGATAAGCATGACCGAGATTAGGACGAACGATTTTGGTGCAGTGTATGAAGCAATTGGACAATCCAAATGCTCCTTCTCGCCCAGGATCATTCGTGAGCTTCGCAGGAGCATCTACGCCTTGGCTGATGAGGGCGATCCGAATGACTCTCTGGTAGTTGAAGCGAGTTTTAGCGACCTCGAGAGACTTCCGGAGGGACAGCATCTTGTGCTGGGTATCGGTGTTGCGAATGCTTCTTTAGGGCACGGGCATATGGTCAAAGCCGAACTTCTATATCGTGATGTTGTGTTTGATGACGAACATGTTGCTCCTAAGCTTGCCGTCGAGGAATACCTTCCTTCGCTGCTTGCTTCTAACTCGGGTGGTTTGCCCATGTATAAGTATTTAAGCGCGTATTCAGGGGAAGTTCTTAATCCAAGGATGCTAAAGGAAATAGATGAGAAGAAGGATTTAGATGCTTTTCTAAACAACAGCCTACGAAAGGCAAAAGGTAGCTATCATCATTCGGGAATTAGACACTCGGTTCAGTCTGTTATAGCTAACGAAGGCTTTGAGGAAGCATTTAAAAAGCTTGTGCTACTTGAAGAAGATGAGATCGATCTAAATAAGTTGCTTGAATATCTGAGGGCGCTCATCACGGACGATCGCAAGATAATCCACGGTAATAGCGAGCTGAAACGGCTTATTAGAATGTATGATTTCCTTAAGTACAAGAAGGCCTTCGACATATCGGCTACTAGTGAGTAATCCCACCTAGCGTCTATGAAGAAGGCCATCTTTGTAAACTATGGCATCTGAGCGTATAGTGCGAACACCACGTGCAAATGCATACTTAATATAACGCTTTCTGCTTGAAATCACAATGGTGTCTGTTTCGACCCGCCAATCAAGGGAAGATAGTGTAGAGTATCTTCCTGCAATACAAAAGCTCTTTGGGAGCTTTAAGGGTGACGCTTTCAAATTGAGAGTGTTGCCCTTTTTTCATGTATGCAATGTGTGACGTACTAGCCAAGCACCATCCCGGCAATGGAATGATCGAGCATGGGCGGCTTCTACTGGTTGACGTGATCGTGGTCAAACAAGTGATATCGATTAGAATTAAATCAATTGCGCTGGAAGCCTTCGGGCGACACCTGAAGAGGGTTGATGCGTCGGTCCTCTTTTTTTGTTTGGATGTAAGATTCGGCCAGGCAAAACAAGGATCTCATTTGGGGAGAACAAATATCCGGCGGTTTTCCGCTTCGGGACGCGCGGTTTAAGGGTGCTTTTCGGAAGTGCGGGGAAAAATCGGAAACCTCCGAGCATAAACCGAATTTCGGCAACAAAACCGCAGGTCGCGGAAGGCTAAAACAGGGGTCTGGTCTGTCGATCTCGGTTTTTCACCGCACTTCCGGAAACGCCCGACGGAAGCATGCGGCAAATTTTGGAACCCTCGAGCACATCGTCCTTTTCATGAAAAGAACCCGCAGGTAGAAGCGTTGCCACTATCCAGTGTGGTTGACGTGTCTAGAATATGCCGCACACTTCCGGATTTTGCATAAGCTCGACTGGTTTGTTTATCGATTGGGGCAGAGGAATCTTGTCTGGACCTCGTTATATGTATTTAAATGGATGAACTTAACCTATAAGTTAAGTTCATCTAGAAATGGGAGGTGCCCTTTGGCAGAAGGATATGATCTTGTCGAATATAGAGACCTCAAGGGTCGACCGTTTTGGGAATTGACGGCTTCTCCCGACAACTCTCAATTCCAGAAAATGTTGTCAGACCCTAAGCGGAAATTAACCGCTCGAACAATGATCGGCCAGAATAGCACGTCAACTTCTGGAATCTGAGCCTTGACTTTTATACTTGGCTTTCGAAACGGAGAACACAATGAATAAAGTAGATTTATCTGATTTTTACGCCGATACAGAAACCAGCGAAACACGCGCTTATGAACACGCGCTAGATATCGAGTTTATTGTTCATCGCGAGATGAAGCGTCTGGGTTTAAGCAAAAGCGATTTGGCAAAGCGTATGGGCGTGAGCCTTCAGTCGCTTTCGAAGCTGTTGAATTCTCAGCCCAATATGACGCTGAAGACGATCGCTAGGTTCGAGCTTGCTTTGGGTATCAAAATCGTTCCGCAGGTTATCGCCAGCCATTCCAAAGAGTTGCCGTTTCTTTCATCTGATGATTCTGTGCGAGAGCAATGTGCATCGCCTGCCATTCTCCCTGCAGAGCTGTCAGCAGATTGCGATGTGCCTTTTCAGAGCGAATAGCATTTCCTCGATGAATCTAAGTCGAATGAGTTGCCGCTCTCACATCCTCTAAAAAGTTCTTAAAACAGCCTTAAAGGCGCCTTGGCTCGCTTTTACAGCGTACAATACGCATGTTTGACTATGGCAAAAGTAGTTTTTTGGGGAGGGGGAACGCCGTGGAAGTGCTGGCTGTTGGCAACACCGCATATGTTGACGATGGCTTTTGCTCCAAGGCGTTCCCCGGCGACCATGTGTAGGTCGTAGCCGCGCAGGACGCGCGCCGCGATGAGTCGTCGTACCATGCTTCGTGGAAAGAGCTCCTCCAGCACCTGGACCAGGCCTACGAGTTTGAGCGCGTGGTCTACCTTTCTACCTACCTCACCCCGCATACCGTGACTTTTGGCGACATTGGGCTGCTGCGCTCGGTGTTTCGTGCCTGTATGGGACGCAATGTGCAGCTGCTGTTTATTGCGGGGCCCGCGGGTGCAGAGGGCACCACTGGCGGATGTGACGACGACGCCACGGCCGCCAGTGGCGCCCAGACGGGCAAGGGCATTATCGCCCGCGCTGCCAACGACCTGTGCCGTTACTATGCATCGCGCGACGGCATCCAAGCCAAAGTCCTGCGCGTGCCGTATCTGTATACCGCATCGCCGGCATTAACCGACCCATTTTTGGTGCCGCTATTCGACGCATGCTCGGGCGGGTCGGTCGCGCTTCAGGGTGCGGCAGATGCGCCGTTTCCCCTGCTGTGTGCCGAGGAACTCGCGGTGTTGGTGCATCGTATCTTTGACTGCTGGGATGCCAACTTTGAGATGCTCGACGTTGCAGACGCTTTTGGCCACCCGAGGCCTATGGCGTGATCGTTGACGCTCCGGGTGCGAGCGTGACCTATCACACGCTCAGCATCTAGGCGTTTCGTCGCCCAACGGCGCTATACTGCAGCCGTTGCCCACGATGCGGGGAACACCCGCATCGTGGGTTTTTGCTTATGAAGGGACGGTGCCGCGTGGACGTACAGCAGCTAGAAGAGGCTTGGGCTTTGAGGGCCGGCGCGCGTGAGGCGCGATTGGTTGCGGCCTCGCATGTGCCGGCGGCGCTGTCTCTGTTGGGGATTGTACGTTCCGGCGATCGCCTGGTTGCGTTTGCCGATGACTTTGCCGATGCGTTTGCGCGCAGCTTTGATGGATGCGGCGTGGCTATGGTGGGGGAGCCGTCGGTTGCGGCGTTTAATGCCGCGTCCGAGGGCTTTGATGCTTCGTTTGATGCCGAGGGACCGCACCTGTGGTGGTTCGTCAACTCTATTGGCGGGTTTGGATTGCGCGTGCCCGATCTGCGCGCGCTAGGACGCGCCGCGCGTGAGGCTCATGCGCTGCTCGTGGTGGATAACACCGTGGCTGGTGTCTTTGGGTGCGATCCGCGGCGCTTGGGTGCCGTGCTGTCGCTCGAGGCACTTGATCGCATATGCGCGGGCGATGCTCCGCACAAGTTGGTTGCCGTATCGGTCGCGCGCTCGCAGCTCAAGCGCCATCGCGTGGATGCCGCTGCCGAGTGCGCGCATGCTCTGCTTAAGGGCTGTGGCTTGGTCAAACTTGATTTGCCTGCTGATGAGGCCGGTGTGCTGGAGTGCGGGCTGGACTCGCTCGATGCCCGCATGCAGGCACATTTCGACCGCGCACGTGCGCTGGCCGAGTACTTGGCTGCCAATGAGATGGTGCACGCCGTGCGCTATCCCGGACTGAGCTCGCATCCCGACCATGCGGTTGCAACTGGAATCCTCGAGCACGGCTTTGGTCCGGCAGTTGAGTTTGACCTTATTGAGCGCAGTGCGGGCGATTTGTTCGATGCTTTGCCGGGGGAGTTTCGTACATCGCAGGCCGGCGGCGCAACGACGCGCCTTTCGGCTCCACGCGGCAAGCAGGGGTGCACCATTCGCCTCTTCGCCGGTACCGACGACCCCCTGGTTGTAGCGTCCACCCTGGACAACGCGCTCCGAAAGTAACTAATCGGGGTGTGTGTCACGAAAACGGCCTATTTACTACGTTTAAGCCATAGGGGTCGACCATACCCGCCTATTTCGAAAATTGCCAAGCTGTCTACCAGCGGTTTTATTTTCATAATGTCCGGTATGGTCGAGGGTATTCAGCTAAACGTAGTAGATGGGCCCGTTTTGTGGCGCGAGCCTCAACCCGAGGGCGCTGTGGGCTAAAAACCGCCCAAAAGGACTACTCCGCGTTGATGTTGGCGATGAGGGCGTCGGCTTTGGTGGCGATGACGTTGTTGATGTCGGTCTGCAGCTCCTCGTAGACCGCTATGGCTCGCTCGCCGGCGGGGGTGAGCGTGGATCCGCGGGCGCCGTCGCGCTCGATGAGCTTGCAGCCCAGCTGGCCTTCGGCCTCGTTCACGATGCGCCAGGCCTTGGAATACGCCATGCCCATGCTCTTGGCGGCGCGATTGAGCGAGTGCTCGCGGGCGATGCCCTGCAGCAGCAAGACACAGCCGTGGCCGAACACGCCCGGCAGATCCTTGTCGCACGCTTGAATGACCAACTTTGCCGTTGTCTTGTACTCCATGTGCTCCACGTCTCCCCGCTAAAGTATTTGCTGGGCAAACGCAAAGCCTGCGTCAAACCCTCGTGTGCTCTTCTTAAATCATGCATTGTAGCAGTCAAAGTGCGTTAAGATACTTCCCCAGTATTGGGCGCCCAAGGTTGGGCTGGGTCCTACGAGGCCTGCAGCCGACCGGTCGCATGGAAAAAGGAGAAACATGGCTACGTTCTTTCCCGGTGAGTCCCACACGTTTTCGGAGTATCTGCTGGTCCCTGGTTACTCGTCCTCGCAGTGCATCCCCAACAACGTCTCTCTTAAGACGCCGCTAACCCGCTTTAAGCGCGGTGAGAAGCCGGCAATCACCCTGAACATCCCCATGGTTTCCGCCATCATGCAGTCCGTCTCGGGCGTCGACATGGGTGTCGCGCTCGCTACCGAGGGTGGCCTGTCCTTCATTTACGGTTCCCAGAGCGCCGAGTCCGAGGCCGCTATGGTCAAGGCCGTCAAGGATCACAAGGCCGGTTTCGTTCAGTCCGATTCCACGCTGACCCCCGACATGACCATGGAGCAGGTCATCGAGCTCAAGGAGAAGACCGGTCACTCCACCATGCCGGTCACCGACGACGGCACTCCCAAGGGTAAGCTCCTGGGTATCGTCACCAGCCGTGACTATCGCCCCAGCCGCGATGACCACCAGAAGAAGGTCTCCGAGTTCATGACCCCGCGTGAGCAGCTCATCGTGGGCGACAAGAACATCAGCCTCAAGGTTGCCAATGACGTCATCTGGGACAACAAGCTCAACGCCCTGCCCATCGTCGACGACAACGATCACCTCATGGGCATCGTCTTCCGCAAGGATTACGACAGCCACAAGACCAACCCCAACGAGCTGCTCGATAACGACAAGCGCTATATGGTCGGCGCCGGTATCAACACCCGCGACTATGCCGAGCGCGTGCCGCTGCTCATCGAGGCCGGTGCCGATGTCCTGTGCATCGACTCCTCCGAGGGCTTCAGCGAGTGGCAGAAGCGCACCATCGAGTGGATCCGCGCCAACTACGGCGAGGACGTCAAGGTCGGTGCCGGTAACGTCGTCGACGCCGAGGGCTTCCGCTTCTTGGCCGACTGCGGTGCCGACTTCATCAAGGTCGGTATCGGCGGCGGCTCCATCTGCATCACCCGCGAGACCAAGGGCATCGGCCGTGGCCAGGCCACTGCGCTGATTGACGTCTGCCGCGCTCGTGACGAGTACTACGAGGAGACCGGCATCTACGTGCCCGTGTGCTCCGACGGCGGCATCGTCTACGACTACCACATGACTCTCGCCCTTGCCATGGGTGCCGACTTTATGATGCTGGGCCGTTACTTCGCCCGCTTCGATGAGAGCCCGACCGAGCGCGTCAACGTGAACGGCCAGTACATGAAGGAGTACTGGGGCGAGGGTTCTGCTCGTGCCCGCAACTGGCAGCGCTACGACCTGGGCGGAGCCGCGAAGCTCAGCTTCGTCGAGGGTGTCGACTCCTACGTTCCCTACGCCGGCTCCCTCAAGGACGGCGTGGGCGGCACGCTCTACAAGGTCAAGTCCACGATGTGCAACTGCGGCGCCCTCTCGATCCCCGAGCTCCAGGAAAAGGCGCGCCTGACGCTGGTGAGCTCGACCTCGATTGTCGAAGGCGGTGCCCACGACGTTGTCGTAAAGGACTCTCAGCAGAGCGTTTCCTATCGATAGGATAAGAGCTGCACATAAAGGTTGAGTATCAACCACGTTATTTAGATAAAGCGAGATGCCTGCAAGTCGCAGGCATCTCGCTTGTCGTATTTGCTATCATCAGACGAGTTAACCTTAGGGTCGGGCGGCTTGGCTTTGTTCGCTACAAGTTCCGCACGCAAAGAAGAGCACTTAATGTGCTCTTCGTCTTGCGCAGGACTGTCCGCAGTAGCGAATAAAGCCAAGCCGCCCGACCCCATCTAAGATTAAAGGAGCTGATATGTGCGATTGCACAGATCATAAGGACGAGATCCCTGCCTACGACGCGCAGGCCATTGAGTCCAAGTGGATGAAGGCCTGGGAGGACTCCAACCTCTTCGCGGTCGACACCGACGCATCCAAGCCCAAGAAGTACGTGCTCGAGATGTTCCCGTATCCGTCGGGCGACCTGCACATGGGCCACGCGCGCAACTATACCATCGGCGATGCCATGGCCCGTCAGGCCCGCATGCGCGGCTTTGACGTGCTGCACCCCATCGGCTTCGATGCCTTTGGTCTGCCCGCCGAGAATGCCGCCATCAAGCACAACACACAGGCTGCCGCCTGGACGTATAAGAACATGGACCAGGCGCTCGCCACGATGAGGCGCATGGGCTTCTCCTACGATCTGGATCGTACCGTTAAGACCTGCAGCCCCGACTACTATCGTTGGGGTCAGTGGATCTTTGAAAAGATGTGGGAAAAGGGTCTGGTCTACCGCAAGAAGAACCCGGTCAACTGGTGCCCCACCTGCAAGACCGTTTTGGCCAACGAGCAGGTAACCGAGGGCAAGTGCTGGCGTTGCGGCACCGAGCCCGAGAAGCGTGACCTCGAGCAGTGGTACTACAAGATCACCGACTACTCCCAGGAGCTGCTCGACGACCTGGAGAAGCTCCCCGGCTGGCCCGAGCGCGTCAAGCAGATGCAGGCCAACTGGATCGGCCGCTCCGAGGGCGCCGAGGTCGACTTTACCCTGTGCGACAAGGATGGCGAGCCCATCGAGGGCGACGAGGGTAAGATCACCGTCTTCACCACGCGCGCCGACACGCTCTTTGGTGTTTCCTTCTTTGTCCTGTCTCCCGAGTACGCGCGCCTGCACGAGCTCGTCGAGGGCACTCAGTACGAGGAGGCCGTCACCAAGATCGTCGAGGACTCCAAGCATATCTCTGCCGTCGAGCGCGCCCAGGGTACCCTCGAGAAGCACGGCGCCTTTACGGGCCGCTACGTGGTAAACCCGGTCAACGGCGAGAAGATCCCCGTGTGGGTTGCCGACTATGTCGTTGCCGACTACGGCACCGGCGCCGTCATGGCCGTTCCCTGCGGCGACCAGCGCGACTTTGAGTTTGCCCGCAAGTACGACCTGCCGATCGTGCCGATCATCCTGGACGATGAAGACCGTGCTGCCGTCGAGGCCAGCGGCGAGACCATCGATACCTTCCATGCCGAGACCGTCGACTGGGATTGTGCCCACGCTGCCGAGGGCACGCTGGTCCAGTCGGGCAAGTACACCGGCATGCGCGGCGGCAAGCACTCCGAGGGCGAGGCTGCCATCGTGGCCGACCTCGAGGCCATGGGCTGCGGTCGTCGCAAGGTCGAGTTCCGCCTGCGCGACTGGCTCATCAGCCGTCAGCGCTATTGGGGCAACCCCATCCCGGCCATCCACTGCGAGCACTGCGGCATCGTGCCCGTGCCCGAGGATCAGCTGCCGGTGACGCTGCCCGAGAATCTGGACCTGGGCGCAGGCGAGACCCTCGCCGAGTGCAAGGAGTTCTACGAGACCACCTGCCCGGTCTGCGGTCGCCCGGCCAAGCGCGAGACCGATACCATGGACACCTTTACCTGCTCCAGCTGGTACTACCTGCGCTATACCGACCCGCACAACACCGAGCTGCCCTTCTCCAAGGAAGCCGCCGACCGTTGGATGCCCGTCGATAACTACATCGGCGGCATCGAGCACGCCATTCTGCACCTGCTCTACAGTCGCTTCTTTACCAAGGCCCTGCGCGACCTGGGCCTGCTGAGCGTGGACGAGCCCTTCACCAACCTGCTGTGCCAGGGCATGGTCAAGGACGAGAACGGCGACACCATGTCCAAGTCTAAGGGCAACGTCGTGCCTCCGAGCTCGGTCATCGAGCCCTACGGCGCCGACACTATGCGTCTGGCGATCCTCTTTATTGCCCCGCCCGAGAAGGACTTCGACTGGGATCCCAAGGCCGTCGAGGGCGCTAACCGCTTCATCAAGCGCGCCTGGCGTATCGTGTGGCAGCTCGTCCAGTCCGGTGACGCCAACGTGGCCTTTGACAAGTCCGCGCTCGACGAGGCCGCGATGAAGCTCTATCGCGAGCGTCACCGCACCATTGCCAAGTGCACCGAGGACTTTGACCGCGGCCAGTTCAACACCGCGATCTCGGCCGTCATGGAACTCGTCAATGCCGCGAGCGCCTACCTCAACGCTACTGAGGGCGCTTCCCGTGACAAGGCCCTGTGTTACGGCGTGGCCAAGGATATCGTGAGCGTCCTTGCCCCCATCTGCCCGTTCTGGGCCGATGAGCTGTGGCATGAGGCGCTCGGCTGCGAGGGCAACGCCTATACCGCCGCCTGGCCCGAGTTTGACCTGGCCGAGTCCATCGAGGACACGGTGCAGATTGTCGTACAGGTGCTCGGCAAGGTCCGTGGCCGCATCGACGTCGCCCGTGACGCCTCCAACGAGGAGATGCAGGCTGCCGCCGAGGCCGCCGTTGCCAAGTGGCTTGAGGGCAAGACGGTCGTCAAGGCCATCTGCGTGCCCGGCAAGCTGGTCAACCTGGTGGTCAAGTAAGCGCTGCGCGCTTAGCTGACACATTAAAGACGAGGGACGATCCGGCTGGGTCGCCCCTCGTCTTGCGTGTACCCGACCAAGTGCTTGCGGTCAATTGTCCTATTCTTGTGGAGAAGCTGTGCGCACGCTGACCTGCAGATTCGTACGGTGCTTGCACGTTTCCGCAGCTATTGGTATAGTTTGCTTGCAAATGAAGTTGTAATTGAAAGAAGTGGGGTTTCGGCCCCGCTTCTTTTTTGTATGGATGGAGGCGCCGCAATGGTCAAGACCAAGACCGAGCAGGCGATCATCGACGCGCTCGAGGCCGTTGCTCCCCAGCACGATGTCGACATCGTTGACGTCGAGCTCGTGGGTGCCACCAAGGCCCCCTGCGTGCGTGTGCGTATCGAGGGTGCCGAGGGCCAGAGCCTGTCGCTCAATGACGTCACGGCCAACACCAAGTGGGTCGGCGATGTGATTGAGGAGCTCGACCCCATCTCTTCGAGCTATACGCTCGAGGTGTCGAGCCCGGGTATGGCGCGCCCGCTGCGCCGCCCGTGCGACTTTGCCCGCTTTGTGGGCGAGAACTGTGAGCTCACCTCCACCGCCACCGAGGGCCGTCGCAAGTACGCCGGCAAGATTGCCGCTTCGACCGAGACCGACGTGACCCTCGAGCTCGAGGACGGCGAGTCCGTCACCCTCGATTTCTCTGATGTTAAAAAGTGCAAGTTGAAGCCCACCTACGACTTCAAGCCCGCGAAGGAAGGAAAGTAAGATGGCAGCATCCGACATGATGTCCGCCCTGATGGAGCTTTGCCAGGAGAAGCACATCGACCAGCTCTACCTGATCGACCGCCTGGAGCAGTCGCTCGCCAAGAGCTATGCCGAGATCCTGCATCTTGAGTGGGGCGCCAAGGTGACCATCGACCGCACCACCGGCAAGATCTACGTCTACCGCCTGGAGCCGATCGACGATTCCATGGACGAGGAGGGCAACTTCACCGAGTTCGAGGAGATCGACGTCACCCCCAAGAACACGAGCCGCATCGCTGCCCAGCACGCCAAGGCCGAGATCAACGCCATCGTGCGCAACTCCGCCCGCGAGCAGATCTACGAGGAGTTCTCCGGCCGCATCGGTGACCTCATCAGCGGTACCGTGCTGCAGTCCACGCCCGACTTCACGATTGTCAAGATTCGCGAGGGCGTCGAGGCTGAGCTTCCGCACTTCGATCAGCGTCGTTACGAGAACGAGCGCAACGAGCGTCCGATGGGCGAGCGCTACCTGCACAACCAGCACATCAAGGCCGTGATCATCGACGTTCGCGACCCCAACTCCAACCTGCAGCCGGTTCGTGGCGAGCACAGCCGTCCGCCGATTGTCATCTCCCGTACCCACCCCGAGCTCATGCGTCGTCTGTTTGAGCAGGAGGTGCCCGAGATCTATGAGGGCACCGTCCAGATCAAGTCGATCGCCCGCGAGCCCGGCCAGCGCTCCAAGGTCGCCGTCCACTCGCTTGACGACCGTCTGGATCCCGTGGGTGCCTGCGTCGGCCCCAAGGGCAGTCGTGTTCGCGCCGTCGTGGGCGAGCTCCGTGGCGAGCGCGTCGACGTCATCCTGTGGGATGCCGATCCTGCCGTCTACGTCGCCAACGCCCTGTCGCCCGCTAAGGTCACCCGCGTCCTCATCGACGAGGAGAAGGCCTATGCCGGCGTCATCGTGCCCGATGACCAGCTGTCCCTCGCCATCGGCAAGGAGGGCCAGAACGCCCGCCTCGCTGCGCGCCTGACCGGCTGGCACATTGACATCAAGTCCGAGACGCTTGCCGCCGACATCCTCAAGAACGTTCCCGTTCACGAGGAGCCCGCCGCCGACCTGATCGGTGACGAGGAGGACGAGGACGTCCGCCGCTGCGAGTACGTGTCCGAGGACGGCATCCAGTGCCGCAACCAGGCTCGTCCCGGCTCCCGTTTCTGCGGTGTCCACGACACCGACGCCTTCGATGATGCGGAGGACCTGATCTAGCGCGCGGTCGCGCCGGGCGGGTCCCGGCGCGTCTCCCACGCTCGTTCAGTCTCTAGGCACCCAAGGTGCCAGAAAGGGTAGGTGAAGTCATATGGCAAAAGTCCGTGTGTCCACCCTGGCCAAAGAGTTCGGCATGACCTCCAAGGAACTGATGGGTCATCTCGCCGATATGAAGATTCCCGCTAAGTCCGCTTCCTCCACCTTGGAGGACGCTTATGTCGCTATGGTCCGCAAGCAGCTCGCCTCGGTGATCGAGGCCCGCGCCCAGGAAGTCGAGGCCGCCAAGCAGGCCGAGGAGCAGGCAGCTGCCGCCGAGGAGGCCGCCCGCGCCGCCGAGGCCGAGCGCGAGCGCATCGCTGCCGAGAAGGCACGTGAGGAGGAACGCCGCCAGTTTGCCGCAGCCCAGGCTGCCGAGGAGGCCGCCCGCGCCGAGGCCGAGGCCAAGAAGAAGGCCGAGCAGGAGCGCCTTGCCCGCGAGAAGGAGGAGGCTGCCCGCGAGGCCCAGCGCCGCGCCGTTCCCGCTTCCGACTCCGGTTCGCGCTTCCGTTCGCTGCTCGACCAGATTGCCGCACAGGAGACCGTGCTCAAGGAGAAGAAGGACGCCGAGGACAAGGCCAAGGCCGAGCGCGCCGCCGAGCGCGGTAACCGTCGTGGCGGCAACAACGACCGCCGCGGTGGCCGTCGTAACGATCGCAACGCTTCCGACAACAACTCCGAGCGCAACGCCTCCGAGAGCCGTCCGCACAGCCATCGCACCAACGCCAGCAACAACGTCGCTGCCGGCATGAACTTCCCCAACCCCGATAAGCAGGGCAAGGGCAAGAAGCGCAAGGGCGGTCACAACAACGAAGAGGACCGCTATAGCCGCATGGCTCGCGAGGCCGAGGAGTACAGCCGCGAGAAGGTGCTCGAGGAGGCTCGAGCTGCCGTCGAGGAGGCCTCTCGCGAGTCCACCGGTCGCCGCAAGAAGCGCAAGGAGAAGCGCGAGCGCGAGGCTGCCAAGGCTCAGGAGGAGCGCAAGATAGAGGAGGCGCTGGCCCAGGGCGTGAATCCCGAGGAGCTCGACGCCATCAAGGTCTCCCAAGGCGTTACCGTCCAGGAGCTCGCCGAGGCGCTTGACGTTCCGGCCAACGACATCATCAAGCGCCTGTTCCTGCTGGGCACGCCGCTCACCATGACGCAGTCCATGTCCGACGACCTCGTCGAGCTCGTTGCCGACGACCTGGGCCGTCAGATCAAGATCATCACCCCCGAGGAGGAGAACACCTTCTCGTTCTACGACGATCCCGCCGACCTTAAGCCGCGCGCCCCGGTCGTCACCGTCATGGGCCACGTCGACCACGGCAAGACGAGCCTCCTCGACGCCATCCGTCACACCGGTGTCGCTGCCGGCGAGGCGGGCGGCATTACCCAGGCAATCGGCGCTTCGCAGGTTATGATCAACGACCGCAAGATCACCTTCATCGATACCCCGGGCCATGCCACCTTTACGGCCATGCGTGCCCGTGGTGCCAAGGTGACCGACATCGTCATTCTGATCGTGGCTGCCGACGACGGCGTCATGCCCCAGACCGTCGAGTCGATCAACCACGCCAAGGCCGCCGGCGTACCCATCGTCGTCGCCGTCAACAAGATCGATAAGCCGGGCGCCAACCCCGACCGCGTGCGCCAGGAGCTCACCGAGTACGGTGTCATCCCCGAGGAGTGGGGCGGACAGAACATGTTCGTCAACATTTCGGCCAAGCAGAAGATCGGTATCGACGACCTGCTCGAGACCGTGCTGCTCCAGGCCGACGTGCTCGAGCTCAAGGCCAACCCCGACACCTTTGCCTCCGGTAACGTCCTCGAGGCTAAGCTCGACAAGGGCCGCGGCTCGGTCGCCACGGTGCTCGTGACCCGCGGTACCCTGCACGTGGGCGATACGCTGGTCGCCGGCCTTACCTACGGCCGCGTCCGCGCCATGCTCGATCCCAAGGGCAACGCTGTCACCGAGGCCGGCCCCTCCGACGCCGTCGAGATCTTGGGCCTGCAGTCCGTGCCCAACGCTGGCGACGAGTTCCGCGTTTTCGAGGACGAGCGCGAGGCTCGCGCCCTGGCCGATGAGCGTTCGCTCAAGGCCCGTATCGAGGAGCAGAGCCGCGTGAAGCACGTCACGCTCGAGAACCTCTTTGAGACCATCGCCGACGCCGAGGTCAAGGAACTCAACCTGATCATCAAGGCCGACGTCCAGGGTTCCATCGAGGCCCTTCAGGACTCGCTCGACAAGATGGATCAGTCCGAGGTCCGCATCAACACGATCCACTCCGCCGTCGGTGCCATCAACGAGACCGACGTCGTCCTGGCCGACGCCTCCAACGCCATCATCATCGGCTTTGGCGTGCGTCCCGACGGCAAGGCCCGCTCCGCTGCCGAGCGCGAGGGCGTCGAGATCCGTTGCTACGACGTTATCTACAAGTGCCTCGAGGAGCTCGACGCTGCCCGCATCGGCATGCTCAAGCCCACCGAGGTCGAGGTTTCCACGGGTACCGCGACCGTCCTGGACACCTTCAAGGTGCCCAAAGTCGGTATCGCCGCCGGTGTCCGCGTCGAAGAGGGCGAGATCGCCGCGACCGATTCCGTGCGTCTGGTGCGCGACGGCATCGTGGTCTTCAACGGCAAGATCGCCTCGATGCGTCACTACAAGGACGAGGCCAAGAGCCTCAAGAGCGGTTCCGAGGGCGGCATTGGCCTGGAGAACTTCCAGGACATCAAGCCCGGCGACCAGATCGAGGGTTATCGTATCGACCAGGTTGCCCGTACCGAGTAGGGGGTAGCGCTATGAAGCAGACGCAGGCAACCCGCCGTCTGGGCGAGCAGCTTCGCGAGAAGCTCGGTTATATCCTGCTCTTTGAGGTTTCCGATCCGCGTCTCGACCTGGTTACTTTGACCGCGGTCGAGGTCGCGGTGGACCGTTCGTTCGCGCGCGTGTACGTGTCGTGCGATGCGAGCCGCTACGACGAGGTCTTGGAGGCGCTCGCAAGCGCTAAGGGCCGTATTCGCAGCCTGTTGGCTCGCTCGCTCGATTGGCGTGTTACGCCCGAGCTCGATTTTCGCATCGATCGCTCGACCGATGAGGCCGAGCGTATCACGCGTGCGCTGGAAAACGTTCCCGCCACGCTTGCGATCGAAAAGGACGAGGACGGCTATCCGATAGCGGATGCCGCCCAGGAGGCAGCTTTAGATGACTAATTCCGCCGACCTCGCCTCGTGCGAGTCTGCAGATATTCAGCGACGCATCCTCGAGCTCATCGAGGGTGCGTCCTCCATTGCGATTTCGGGACATACTTCTCCCGATGGCGATGCCTTGGGCTCCGTTTTGGGTCTGGGCCTTTCGCTCATGAAGTTTTTCCCCAACAAGGACATTGCCCTGCTGCTGGCAGACGATGATCCGGTTCCGCGTATCTACCGCTTTATGGAAGGCTCCGATCGCCTGGTGCCGGCATCTGCGTACACCGGCAATCCGGACCTGTTCATCTCGGTGGACGTGCCGGTCGTCGAGCGTCTCAATAATTCCGCCGAGGTGCTTCGTCGCTCCAAGCATGTGGTGTGCTTCGATCACCATCCGGCGCGTGAGGAGTTTGCCGAGCTCAGCCTGAGGCGCGTCGAAGCTGCAGCCTGCGCCATGATCATCGACCGCTTCTTGGACAATTGCGGCATTGTCGCACGTGATGGCGTTGCGACCTGCCTGCTGTGTGGCTTGGTTACCGATACCGGCCGTTTTCAGTACCAAAACGCCGATGCCGCCGCGTTCCATGCAGCCTCGCGTCTGGTCGCCCACGGTGCCGATCCGGCGCGTGTGGCACTCGAGGTCTACCAGAGCATGCGCGTTGAATTTTTGCACCTCAAGTCCATCGTTATGGGCCGCATTAAGACGGTGGCCCACGGGCGCGTCGCGTATAGCTACGCGTACCAGAGTGACCTTGAGGCTTGCGGTGTCACCTCGGATGAGTGCGACGGTCTGGTTGACGTGGTGCGCTCGGTGATGGGCGTCGAAGTCTGCCTGTTCCTGAAGGGCATTGAGGGCGATACCAAGGTGCGCGGCAACCTGCGCTCCAAGGGCGACCTCAACGTGTCCGAGATCGCTGCTGCCTTTGGCGGAGGCGGACATCCCGCTGCCGCCGGTTTCTCCAACAACGGAACGATTCTCGAGACGCTCACCGTGGCACTTCCCATGCTGGCCGAACTGGTAGGGGAGGATCCCGCTTCGGTGACCGTCGAGCTTTAACTTTTTGGATGGTACATGGCTCGTCGTACGCCTTCTCAACTGAATATGCTGCTCGCCGTCGATAAGCCGGTGGGCTGCACGTCCCACGATGTGGTCTCGCAATGTCGGCGCGCCCTCCATGAGCGTCGCGTCGGCCATGCCGGCACGCTCGACCCCATGGCATCGGGTGTCATGGTGGTGGGTGTTGGCCAGGCTACTCGTTTGCTGGGCATGCTCACGCTCGATACCAAAAGCTATGTCGCCGACATTTCGTTTGGCGCCGAGACCAATACCGATGATGCGGAGGGCGAGGCGGTCCGCACGGTGGCTATTGCCAACGAGCTCCGCGATCCTGCCTATGCCCGTGAGCGCTTGGCGGCCATGCTGGGTCCGCAGATGCAGGTGCCGCCGGCGTTTTCGGCTATCTCGGTCAATGGCGTTCGCGCCTACAAGTCTGCTCGCGAGGGCAATGCGGTGGACCTACCTCCGCGCCCTGTCGAGGTCTATGCCGCCGACCTGATCGCCGTGGGCGGCGAAGGTGATACGTGTGTGTGGACCGTGGCGTTCTCGGTGAGCAAGGGCACCTATATCCGTGCGCTCGCTCGAGACTTGGGCCGCGCCTGTGAGAGCGCCGCGCACATTTCCGCGTTGCGCCGCACGGCCTCCGGTGTTGTTTCCATTGGCGCTTGTCATGCGGTCGAGGAACTTTCCCCCGAGTCCGCGGCTGGCTTTGCCCTGGATCCCATTGCGGCCCTGGGCGCCACGCGTGTTGACTTGCCTGGCAATCTTGCCGATGACCTGCTCTGCGGCCGACGCATTCCCGTTGAGCGTGCGCTTGCGGATTTCGATGCCTCGAAGGCGCCGTTTGCGTTGGTGCTCGATGGGGGACTCAAGGCGCTCGCCCGCATTGAGAGTGGCCGCTTTGTCATGGAGCACGTGTTTCCGCAGGCAATCGGCGGTGTTCGATGATGTTGTCCGCTCGCGAGCTCGCGCGTATCTTTTTCGCGGGCGAGTCGGACGAGGCTCGCATCGTTGCTGCCGATGCATTTGATGAGTGCGAGCACTTGGGTGCTGCCTCCATCGGCATCGGCGTTTTCGATGGTGTGCACCGTGGACACCAGGAACTCATCGAAGCGCTTGTCTGTGATGCCCGTGCCCATGGCTGTAAGGCGGTCGTGGTTACCTTCGATCCCGACCCGGACGTCGTGGTGAGCCCTTCGCCCGCTCAAAAATTGATGACGACGGCCGACCGTCTGCATGCCCTGGCTCAAACCGGGGTCGATTCAGTGGTGGCCGTTCCCTTTACGCCTGAGGTTGCGGCGCTCGACCATGTCGGTTTTCTCGCACTGTTGTCACGCGTGGTCGACATTCGCTCGATTCGCGTTGGCGGCGACTTTAGGCTGGGTCGCGGCGGTGCTTCTGGTGTTGCCGAGATGCGCGCCTGGGGTGCCGAGCGCGGCGTTGACGTATACGGGCACGACTTGCTTTGCGAGGGCGGTGAGGCCATTTGCGCCACCCGCATTCGTCACGAGCTGGGACAGGGCCATGTGGGGCTTGCTGCTGGGTTACTTGGCCGCCCGTATATGGTGCGTGGCGGTGTTATTCGCGGCCGTCACGAGGGCTCTGGCATGGGCTTTCCCACGGCAAACCTACAGGTTCCCGACGGCATTCAGGTGCCTGCCGATGGCGTGTATGAGGGCCTGGTGCTGGTAAACGACATCGTGTGGCCCGCTGCCGTTAACGTCGGACTGCCGCCGACGTATGCCGACGATGCGGCATCTGCGCATCTCGAGGCCAATTTAATTGGTTATACGGGCGACCTGTACGGCGCTTCCGTTTCGCTGGCGTTTACGCGCTGGCTGCGTCCGTCGCGCGTGTTCGATTCGCTGGATGAGTTGATCGCGACCGTCGAGGGTAATATCGAAGATATTCGTCACAACTTGGGTGAGCAGGGGGTGAGTGTCCGTGATTAGTGATGAGGAAAAAGACCAGGTACGCGTTGCGTCCGACCTAGTTGCCATCGTGCAGGAAACGGTTGAGCTCAAGCCCCGCGGCCATGAGTTTTGGGGTTGCTGCCCCTTCCATGGCGAAAAGACTCCGTCCTTCCACATTATTCCCGCCACGCAGGTGTGGCATTGCTTTGGCTGCGGCGAGGGTGGCGACGTCTTCACCTATATCATGAAGCGTGAGAACCTGAGCTTTCCCGAGTCAATCCGTTATTTGGCCGATCGCGCGGGTATTGAGCTGCACGACACCGGAGACCGCCGCGAGCGCGGTACCAAGCGTGCCCGCATCTACGATCTGTGCGCCGAGACCGCCCAGTTCTATCACACCATGCTTATGCGCGGTAAGGACGGCCGTCCGCGCGAGTACTTTGCCAGCCGCGGCATGGGTGGCGACGTCTGCCGCCGCTACTGCCTGGGCTTTGCGCCTGGCCGCAACGCGCTGGTGTCGCACCTGTCCCAGGCGGGTTTTACCCCGCAGGAGATGATCGATGCCAACGTTGCCGTGAGCCGCGGGCGCGGGCAGCTTGCCGACCGCTTCTACGACCGCGTGATGTTTCCCATCTTTGACGAACAGGGTCACAACATTGCCTTTGGCGGTCGCATCATGGGTGACGGTCAACCCAAGTACCTCAATACCGCCGAGACGAGTGTGTTTCATAAAAAGCGAAACCTCTATGGCTTTAACTGGGCCAAGGAGTTTATCGTCGCGCAGGATACGGCCATCGTGGTGGAGGGCTATACCGACTGCATCGCCTGCTGGGAGGCGGGGATCAAAAACGTTGTCGCCACGCTGGGCACCGCGCTCACGGAGCATCACGTCAAGACGCTCACCCGCTTTGCCAAGCGCATCGTGTATATGTTTGACGGCGATGCCGCCGGTCAAAAGGCCGCTCGCCGTGCAATTCAGTTTATCGAGCAGGATTCTATGGACCTGCGCTGCGTGGTGCTGCCCGACGGTAACGATCCCATGGAGTTCATCACGGCGCACGGCGGAGGGGAGCTGCAGAAACGCATTGACGCCGCCGAGCCGCTCATGGACTTCGTGTACCGTTCGCTGCAGGAGTCGAGCGACATCTCCACGCCGGGCGGTCGCGCCAAGGCGCTGGAGGATGCGCTCACGCTCATCTATCCGCTGCGCGACAGCTATATGATCGACACGTACTTTATTCAAATTGCCGACCTGTTGGGTTTGGATCTGGAGACAGTGCGTGCGAGCTCGGGCCGTGTGTTTCGCGATGTCGCCAAGCGCGAGGATGCGGAACGACGTCGTGAGCAGAACTATGAGCGCCAGCGGGCACAGGCTGAGCGCTCTGGTAGCGCGGGCGGTCGGACGTCTGGTTCGCAGGGGGCATCTCGCGGTGCTTGGGCATCGGGCGCGACGCCGCCTGTGTCCGCGCCGGTCGAAGAAGAGCCGTATGACTACGTCCCGCTCGATGCCTACGGCGCCGCGCCCGTGGAGGTCGTCGACGACCTGCCGCCGATCGACGCGCCTGATGGTATGGGTGCTGTACCTGCGACTGATGGTTCGGGTGCTCCGGCTGCGGCGGCGCCGATGGTTCTTACTGATCTTGAGCGTAAGTCCTTGGCAGGGGAGCGTGAGCTGCTGACCATGCTCACGAGCTACCCCGACCTGTTCCGCACGTATGCCGACCGCATCTGCTCTATCGAGTGGGTTGACCCACGTCACGAGTCCATCGCATGGGCCGTTCTGGCAACGCCGCCGGGAACCGATCCTGCAGCCTGCATGGATGCGGCGCGCTCGGTGTGTCCCGAGGCGGCAACGCTTGTGAGTGCCGGGCGCATCTCGGCGACGAGCAAGCACCCCACCGAGACGAACATCGTGTTTATGCTCGATACGCTCGAGCTCTACACCATCAAGCGCCGCATGCGTGCCGCACAGGCCAAGCTGCGCCAGGACCGTTCGCTCGACGATGAGGCCCGTCGCGCGCTGACCGTGCAGGCCGCGCAGGATTCGCAGCGTCAACGCGAACTGCAAAAGTCGATCGGCGGCGTGGCGGACCCGTTCCGTTTGATCGGTCTGGAGGCCGCAGACGCCGAATAGGCCTAGATGTTGTGGTCAACCAGCGTATTCTCGCCTATATCCTGTCCTCTTTTTGGGTATAGACGTCGATGTGTGTGCTAAAGTATTGAGTCCTGTGGACTATGAAGGGAGAATCTGTGCCAAAAAAGACTGAGAGCACGGGTACTGGGCTGGAATCCTACGTTGCAAAGCTCATGGGCAACGGCTCAAACAGGACTTCGGTAACCGAGGACGAGATTCAGGTCGCCCTGAAGGATATCGATGTTTCTGACGAGCAGCTCACCGCGGTGTATTCCGCGCTGCGCAACAGCGGCATCCAGATTATCTCCGCGAGCGGAAACGACGACGCCCCCATGGACGTCGACGATGACGATAACGATACCGATACCGACGATTTTGATGACGACGACGAGCACGATTCCGGCTCGCTCGACGATCACGAGCTCAAGATGGCCCGTCAGGCCGACGCCGAGATGGGTTCTTCCAAGAGTAAGAAGAAGCGCACCGTGCGCACGTCCCGTTCACGCTCCCGCGTGCGTGGCATCGATGCCTCCACGGTGATGCTGACCGGCGATCCGGTTCGTATGTACCTCAAGGAGATCGGCAAGGTCGACCTGCTGACCGCTTCCGAAGAGGTCGATCTGGCTATGAAGATCGAGGCCGGTCTTGAGGCCACCGAGAAGCTCGAGGCTGCCGATGCCGGCGAGCTCGAGCTCACGCGTGCCGAGATGCGTCGTCTTACGCGCATTGAGAACGTGGGCCTCGAAGCCAAGCAGGCACTCATCAGCGCAAACCTGCGTCTGGTCGTCTCCATCGCCAAACGCTATGTCGGCCGCGGCATGCTGTTCCTTGACCTGATCCAGGAGGGCAACCTCGGTCTGATCCGCGCTGTTGAGAAGTTCGACTACCAGAAGGGCTTTAAGTTCTCCACGTACGCCACGTGGTGGATCCGTCAGGCCATTACGCGCGCCATTGCCGATCAGGCCCGTACCATCCGTATTCCCGTGCATATGGTCGAGACCATCAACAAGCTCGTCCGCGTGCAGCGCCAGCTCCTTCAGGACCTGGGTCGCGACCCGACCCCTGAGGAGATCGGTGCCGAGATGGACATGAGCGCCGACCGCGTCCGCGAGATCCAGAAGATTTCGCAGGAGCCCGTGTCGCTTGAGACCCCCATCGGCGAGGAAGAGGATTCCCAGCTGGGCGACTTCATCGAGGACTCCCAGGCTATCGTTCCGCCCGATGCCGCCAGCTTCTCCATGCTGCAGGAGCAGCTCACCCAGGTGCTCGACTCGCTTGCCGATCGTGAGCGCAAGGTTATCGAGCTGCGCTTTGGCCTTGTCGACGGGCATCCCCGCACGCTCGAGGAAGTCGGCCGCGAGTTTGGCGTCACGCGCGAGCGTATCCGCCAGATCGAGTCCAAGACCTTGGCCAAGCTCCGCCACCCGAGCCGCAGCAGCAAGCTCAAGGACTATATCGAAAGCTAGTCAAGCAAGAAGCGCCCTCAAGCACATCCGCTTGGGGGCGCTTTCATGTGGTCATTGGGGACGTCCCCAATGACTAGGCGGAGAAAAATTCTTAAAAAAGTTCTTGCCCTGCGCTGATTCGTCCGTATAATAAACTTCGTTGCTTGAGAGCACGCACCTATTCCTCGGTAGCTCAATGGTAGAGCACGCGGCTGTTAACCGCGCTGTTGTAGGTTCGAGTCCTACCCGGGGAGCCAGAATTTCTCAGCCCATTCTGCTGGGCTTTTAAATTCCTCGGTAGCTCAATGGTAGAGCACGCGGCTGTTAACCGCGCTGTTGTAGGTTCGAGTCCTACCCGGGGAGCCAGGTTGTAAAACCCGTCGCTTATGCGGCGGGTTTTTTCATGCCGCGACCACTTGACTCGAACGTTGCCATATCAACATTTCGTGTCGAGGATGTAATCCCGCGACCCACCACCTCAACATGGCGCGGTCGTTGTAGAATATTGCAATGATTGCTCCCACGACATGGTGCCGCGAGCACCAGATAAGGAGATTCTTGTGTCTGAGACCATTAACGGCAGCCTGAGCGTCTCGAACGACGTTATTGCCGATATTGCCGGTTATGCCGCGATGACGTGCTATGGCGTTGTCGGTATGGCTGAGCAGCTCCAGGGCGCCGAGAGCGTGCGCCTGCTTGCCGGCCAGCGCCTCCGCAAGGGCGTGCTTGTCTCCGCCGACGAGAACGGCCTTACGGTCGATCTTCACGTCGTGCTCGAGAACGGCGTCAACATGAAGTCCGTCTGCCACAATCTTTCGAGCTCCGTTGCCTTCACCCTGCAGGAGATCGCCCAGATCGATCCCGCCAGCCTTAAGATCGGCATCCATATCGACGCGCTCAAGAGCCGTCTGAACTAGCATCCGAAAACGGAGATTCAAATACCCATGATTGCAAAGACCATTCGCACCTGTTTTCCGATCGCTGCGGCTGCCGTTTCCGACAAGGCCGAGGAGATCAACAAGCTCAACGTCTTCCCCGTGCCCGACGGCGACACCGGCACCAACATGTCGCTCACGCTCGCCTCGGTGACCAAGGAGCTCTCCGCCCTTCCCGCCGATGCCGACATGGAGGCCATTGCCGGCGCCATCACCCACGGCTCCCTGATGGGCGCCCGCGGTAACTCCGGCGTCATTACCTCGCAGATCCTGCGCGGCGTGGCCGAGGGCCTTGTCTCCGCCGACGAGCCCATTACGTCCGCCAACATCGCCTTCGCCTTCCGTCGTGCCGTCAAGGTGGCCTTCCAGGCCGTCCGCAAGCCCATCGAGGGCACGATCCTCACGGTGCTGCGCGATGTCTCGACCAAGGCCGACGAGTGCGAAAAGAAGAAGTTCTCGGCCGAGGATGCGCTCGACGCTATCGTCGTCGAGGCCTACCAGTCCGTCGCACGCACGCCCGACCTGCTGCCCGTCCTCAAAGAGAACGGCGTGGTCGACTCCGGCGCCTTCGGCTTTGCCATCTTCCTGGAGAACTTTGTGGCTGCAGCACTTGGTCGCAGCACCGTTGTCGAGGATTTCTCCGCTACGTTCGATTCCGCTGGCTCTGCACGCGATGCCGCTCTTGGCCGCGTTGAGATCGAGGCCAACGACGATTGGGAGGGCTCGGAGTTCCGCTACTGCAACGAGTTCCTCTTTAAGGCCGACGCCCCGTTTGACGAGGATGAGTGCCTTAAGTTCCTGGGTTCCATGGGCGACTGTGAGCTACTCGTGGGCGCCTACCCCGATTACAAGATCCACGTGCACTCCAACACCCCCAACCTGGTGCTCGAGCACATGCTTCAGCTTGGTCAGATCTACGAGGTCTTTATCCACAACATGGAGATGGAGGCCCACGACCGTACCGCCAAGATCCACGAGGATCAGGAGAAGGCCGCCGAGCCCGCGAAGGCCCTGGGCTTTGTCGCCGTTGCCGCCGGTTCCGGCGAGGCCGACATCCTCAAGTCCCTCGGCGTCGACGTGATCGTGTCGGGTGGTCAGACCATGAACCCCTCGACTGCAGACCTGCTGGGTGCTGTTGACCAGGTCAACGCGACCTCGGTCATCATCCTGCCCAACAACGGCAACATCCGCATGGCCGCTGAGGCCGCTGCCTCAGCCTGCACCGACAAGAAGGTCGCCGTCGTTCCCACCAAGACCGTTCCGCAGGCCTTCTCCGCGCTGTTCGCGGTCCTGCCCGATTCCGAGCTCGCTGATGCCGTCGCCGCTATGGTCGACGCCATCAGCGAGGTCCGCGATGGCGAGGTCACCCGCGCCGTGCGCGACTCCAGCGCCTCCGACGGCTCGCCGATTCACTCCGGTGACGTCATGGGCATCATTGCCGGCTCCATCGATGTCGTCGGCTCCGACGTGAAGCAGGTCACGCTCGATTGCATCAACCGCATGCAGGAGGAAGAGGAGGGCGACGCGCTGACGATTCTGGCCGGCGAGGAGCTGTCCGATGAAGCCTTCCAGGAGATCGTCGACGCTATCGAGGAGGCTCAGCCCGACCTGGAGATCGACGCCCATCGTGGCGAGCAGCCGCTCTATCCCGTGATCTTCTCGATCGAGTAGGCATCTGCCCATGTCCGAGCTCTGCTCCGTGCCGCGCGTCTCTGATCGCTTTGCCCAGAGCAATGCGCTCGACGAGGATATCGCGCGACTCAAATATGTTTCGGGTAAACGTGAGGAGGCCCTTCGCCGTCTGGGAATTCGGACGGTGGGGGACCTCCTTCTCCATATCCCTCATCGATACCTGGACTTTACGCGCTCCTGGTCCATCGAGATGGCGCCCATCGGTACCGTGTGCACCATCATCGCCACGGTCGACCGTATCGTTCAAAAGAAGCCGCGTCCGCGCATGCAGGTGACCGAGGTCTCACTCGTTGACGAGACGGGCGTGCTGCAGGTCGCCTTTTTCCGTCAGCCTTGGATTGCCCAGCAGCTTAAACAGGGCGACCGCCTGGCCGTGATGGGCAAGGTCGAGTTTGCCTACGGTTTTAAGCAGATGGCCTCGCCGCACTTTGAAAAGCTTGATGACGGGCGTGCTGCGGGCACCATTTTGCCGGTCCATTATGTGAGTGACGGCGTGAGCCAGGCATGGATGCGCCGCATCGTAAGTGGCGCGCTCGAGGTCGTCGGCAATCCCTTCGACCCGATTCCCGCACGCTTGCGCGTTAAACGTCGCCTGATGAGCGATGCTCGTGCGCTTCGATCGATCCACTTTCCTTCGAGCATGGCTGAGCGCGATATCGCGCGCGCACGGCTTGCCTACGAGGAGTGCCTCTACCTGCAGCTGGCGCTGCGCCTGCGCAACGACGGCAGCCTGGTCGATGTGGTGCCCTACGCCCACGCCGCGGGCGAGCACCTGGCCGCGCTTAAGCAGGCCCTGCCGTTTTCGCTGAGCGACGAGCAGGAGGCCGCGTTCCAAGATATCCTGCGCGATATGTGCGATGGCGGGCGCGTGATGAACCGCCTGCTGCTGGGCGATGTCGGTACCGGTAAGACCGCCGTTGCCGCCTGCGCGCTGGCTGTGGCTGCCGATAGCGGCACGCAGGCCTGCGTTATGGCGCCCACGGGCGTGCTGGCGCGTCAATATGCCGATAAGACCGGCCCCTTGCTCTTGCAGGCTGGCATGACCTGGGCGCTCCTGACGGGCGCCACGCCGGCGGCCGAGCGCGAGCGGATCCATGCCCAGCTGGAATCGGGCGAGCTCGATGTCCTCTTTGGCACCCACGCGGTGCTTTCGGATAACGTGGCGTTTAAGCATCTGTCGCTCGTGGTCATCGATGAGCAGCACCGGTTTGGCGTCGGCCAACGCAACGCCCTGCGTGCGAAGGGCCCTGGTGCCGATCTGCTCGTTATGACGGCAACGCCCATCCCACGTACGCTGGCGCTTTCGGTCTACGGCGATCTGGACACGAGCATCATCCGCCATCGGCCCGTCCCTGGCGCTGGCGTGACGACACGCGTGCTTACCGAGTCGAGCCGCGACCTTGCCTATGGCGCCATCCGCGAGGCGCATGAAAAGGGTCAGCAGGCCTACGTGATTTGCCCGCTCGTGGAGCCGAGCGATTCGGCCGATGAGCTTGAGGATGTGCCCGGTATCGCCCGTGACGACGAGGGTCGCGTAACCGTGCCCGTGCCGCTGCACGATACGGCAACCGAGCTCGATCGCCTGCGTCTGGCGTTGCCGGGTCTTGCCATCGAGCGCCTTCACGGCCGCATGCCAGCGGGGGAGAAGGACCAGGTTATCGATGCCTTTAAGCGTGGCGAGATTGACGTGCTCGTCTCGACTACGGTGGTCGAGGTGGGCGTCGACGTGCCCAACGCCACCGTCATGGTCATCGAGAACGGTGAGCGCTTTGGCTTGGCGGCCCTGCACCAGCTGCGCGGTCGCGTGGGCCGTGGCAGCGTGTCGGGCACGTGCCTGGTCATGACGCACTCCAAGGGCAACGGCGGCGCTTCGGCAGCACAAGATCGCCTGCAATCGCTCGAGAAGACCTCGGATGGCTTTACGCTCGCCCAGATGGACCTGCGTCTGCGCCACGAGGGCGAAATCCTGGGGTACCGCCAGCATGGCGGAGTGACCCTGCGCTTTGTTGACCTGGATGCCGACGAGGAGCTGATCGAGTGGGCCCATTTGGACGCAGTCGAGCTCTTGCGGTATGCTTGCAACCTTGACTCCGTGGCGACGCGCCCCCTGCGCGATGCAGTCGCCATGCGATATCGACACATTTTTAAGGAGGTCAGCGGAGGATGAGAATCATCGGCGGCGAATGGCGCGGTCGTAAGATCGAGGAGCCCCGTGGTCGCGTTGTCACCCGCCCCACGACCGATCGCGTGCGCGAGGCATGCGCATCTATGGTCATGTCGGCATTCGACTTCGATCTGGACGAGGTCCGCGTGCTGGACGCTTTTGGCGGCTCCGGTGCCTTAGGGTTAGAGATGCTCTCACGTGGCGCCCGCTCACTCACGACGTTCGAGATCGATCGGAATGCCGCGCGGCTCATTACCAAGAATATCGAGTCGCTCTGCCGTGACCGTGCGCGTTGGCGCGTGGTAACGGGCGACATGCTGGCGAGCGCCTCGCGCGGTCGTGTGCCGGGCGGCCCCTTTGATCTGGTCCTGCTCGACCCGCCCTATGCTTTTGGTGCCGAGCCGGTCGAGATACTGCTGCAGAACCTGGCTCAGCAGGGTCTGCTTGCACCTGGCGCTTATGCCCTGTTTGAGCATGCCGCCGCCGATGCGGGCGCGCATCCGGCAGGCTTTGAGATCGTGCGCGAGAAGCGCTACGGCATTACCTCGGTCGACCTGCTTCGTTGGGTCGGCGATGACGATAGTGAGGAAGATTGCGCCGGCACCGATGCTTACAACAACGATGCCATGACGGTTCAGGAGAACGCCCATGAGTGACACCATCAACCGCGTGATCGTCCCGGGCACCTTCGATCCCATCACGTTTGGCCATATTGACGTCATCCGCCGCGCCCGCCGCATTTTTCCCAGCGTGATCGTTGCCGTTGCCGAGTCGCAGGGAAAAAACGGCGTAGGCACCACGTTTATGCTCGACGAGCGCGTGGCGCTGGCCCGTGAGGCGCTTGGTGATATTGACGGCGTCGAGGTGCTACCCTTCACCGGCCTCTTGGTCGATTTTGCCCGCGAACAGGGAGCAGGAGCCGTGGTCAAGGGCCTGCGTGCCATGACCGACTTTGAGTACGAGCTGCAGCAGGCCGACCTCAACTACCGCCTGGATAACGAGCTGGAGTCCATCTTCGTCATGAGCGCGCCGCAGTACGGCTATATCTCGAGCTCGGTGGTTCGCCAGATTGCCTCGCTCGGTAGCGACGTCTCTAATTTTGTTCCGCCCAATGTGGTCAAGGCGCTCAAACATCGCTTTTCGTGACGTTTTTTAATGCCTGGTGGCATGTGGTAAACTAACTCGATGATATGTTACCTATGAAAGGAGACCGGATGCCGGGCGAGAATTTTCCTGGCGACAGGATCGTGAGTCTTGTCGACGAGCTCGAGGGGCTCATCGAAGAGGCTAAGACGCCGTTCGGCAAGAACGCCCAGATGAAGGTTATCGACGCCGACGTCTTCTTTAACATCCTCGACGAGATCCGCATGAGCTATCCCGAGGAATGGCAGAAGTCCCGCCGTATCCTCAAGGAGCGCGAGGAGCTTATGGCTTCCGCCGCCGCTCAGGCCGATTCCATCATCGCCGATGCTCAGCAGCAGGCCCTCACCATTGCCGGTGAGCAGGAGATTGTCCGCTTAGCTCAGCAGCAGGCCGACGACATTCGCGATCGTGCCCAGCAGTATGAGCGCGAGACGCGCTATGCCGCCGAGGATTACGCCGAGCAGGTCTTTACGCACCTCGAGGAGAACCTCAAGAGCCTGACCGGCACGGTGACCCGTTGCCGTCAGCAGCTCAACGAGGGTGCCGCCCAGCAGAATGGTCAGTGGTAATGGCTGAGTTCCCGAGCGTTACCGTCGATCTTTCCGAGCAGCTCGAGTTTCCCGGAGACTCGTACCCGCTGACCGGTAAGGTCGATGTTGCCACCTATACGGTGGGCGAGAAGGAGTACCAGCTGCAGAACGGCATTGATTACGATGTGGTCTTTACCAATGCCGGCACCGGTGTTCTGCTTACGGGCATGGTCCGCGCGCATGCAACCGGTGAGTGCGACCGTTGCCTGGAGCCCGCTTCGTTTGATATTGCCGGTGAGATCGAGGAATTCTATCTCTTTAACGAGCCCGAGGATCCCGAGGCCTACGAAGACGGCTACGAGCTGCTGGGCGAGGATCGCATCGTCGATCTGGGTGAGCCCATCAACGACGCGGTTGTCATGGACACGCCGTTCGTTGTCCTGTGCAAGCCCGATTGTCGCGGCCTATGCCCCACCTGCGGCATCAATCTCAACGTTGAGCAATGCGATTGCGCCGCTCAAGCAGAGGCCGAATGGGCCGCTGCCACGGAAAATCCATTTGCAGCATTGAAGAATCTCAAGCTTGACGAGTAAAACTGTGGTAGTATCGCTACTTGCGCGTAATCGCCACACTGGATAGTTCATAAGGAAGGTCACTATGCCCGTACCTAAACAAAAGCAGGGTCGTATCCGCACTCACACCCGCCGTTCCGCCAACATGAAGATCTCGGCTGCGGCTCAGTCCACGTGCCCCCGTTGCGGCGCTGTCAAGCTCCCGCACCACGTGTGCTCCAGCTGCGGTTTCTACAAGGACCGCGAGGTTATCGTTACCGAGTAACTGTATACTCTGGATGCGATGCCGTTCCAACTGGAACCACAATGGCCGGCTCAATGAGTCGGCCATTTTTGTTTAAGGAGCATGTATATGAGTAACGTTCGCGTTTGTGTAGACGTTGTGGGCGGAGACGAGAAGCCTCAGGTTGTCCTCGACGGTATCGAGGCGGCGCTTGCGGCGGATCCCGATATCGAGGTCTTGGCCGTCGGTCCCGCAGAGATCGTGAACCCCTTTGCCGCGGCTCACGCTCGCGTTGAGGCCTTGGAGGCTCCCGATGTCATCGCCATGGATGACGATCCCATTCGAGCCGTGATGACCAAGCGCAAGTCCTCGATTGTGCTTGCCTGCCGCGCTATCAAGAAGGGTAACGCGGATGCCTTCTTCTCTGCCGGCTCCACCGGCGCCATGACCGCTGCCGCTACCGCCTACGTGACGCCATTTAGGTATCAGGCCGAGGGCAAGAAGCAGCCGGTGCGTCCGTGCCTCACTAATGCACTGCCCAACCGCGCCGGCGGCCTGACGGTCCTCTGCGACATGGGCGCCAACCCCGATGTCGAGGTCGACGACATGGTGCGTTTTGCCCAGATGGGTAGCGCCTATGCGCGCGTCGTCTTGGGCATTGAGCATCCCCGCGTCGGTCTGCTTGCCAACGGCACCGAGGACGAGAAGGGCTCCAACTTTACCAAGTCGTGCTTCCCGGCCATGAAGGTCGCTGTTCCCGGTTTTGTGGGCAACTGCGAGGGCACCGATCTTACGTCGGGCAATTTTGACGTCGTGGTCGCCGACGGCATGTCGGGCAACATCGCACTCAAGGCCACCGAGGGCGCTGCCAAGTTTTTGCTGCAGGAGCTCAAGGGTGTCTTTATGTCTTCGCTCGGCACCAAGATTGCCGCCCTGCTCATAAAAAAGCAGATGCGCGAGATTAAGGCAAAGCTCTCGGGTGATGCTAAGGGTGGCGCCATTCTGCTGGGCCTGCGTGGCGTAGTTCTGATCGGCCATGGTGCCACCTCAGTCGAGGCCGTCAAAAACGGTACGCTCGCCGCGGCGGAGGCCGTGCGCGCCGGGCTTGTCGAGAACGTCGCCAACTCTATGGACGGCATCGTTTTGTAGGAGCGAGTTAGGGCGCTGTTATGTGCCTCGCGGCCTGCGTCGTGGGGTAGAATCAAAACCGTGTCTTGGCGCTGCGCTTGCGGCGCCAGCGCGTTGATGTTCACGCAATATGAGAGGAAGCGCTATGGACCGCTCCGAAATCTTCGATAAGATCGCCGAAGTTGCCGCCGATGTGCTGGGCGTCGATGTTGCCGAAATTAGCGATGAGACCACCTTTGACGACCTCGATGCCAACTCGCTCGAGCGCCTGCAACTGGTTACGGCTATCGAGGACGAGTTCAATCTCGAGATCGATGACGAGACCCTGCTCTCGCTCAACTCTGTCGCCGACGCCGTCGACGCGATCGAAAACGCCAGGGAGGCTTAGGTCTTGGCTTTGTCTGAACGACTTACGCGTGCCCAGGAAATCCTGGGCCACGAGTTCAATAATAAGGTGCTGCTGCGCGCGGCGCTTACGCATCCCTCGGCAGTCGAGGGCCAGCCGGTTTCTGCCAGCTATGAGCGCCTTGAATTCTTGGGCGATTCCATTTTGGGCGCTGTGGTCGCACGCTCCCTGTTTGAGTCCTATCCGGAGTTTGACGAGGGCAAGCTCACGCGCCTGAAGGTGTCGCTTGTCTCGGGCGCTACGCTGTCCGAGGTGTCGCACGAGCTGGGTATCGACGACATCATCATCTTTGGTGCCTCCGAGACCGGTACCGGCGCGCGTGGCCTGCACTCGGCGCTCGAGAACGTCTATGAGTCGCTCGTGGGCGCGCTGTATCTGGATGCTGGCTGGGATGCGGCGGCGGAGTTTATCCACCGTACGCTTAAGCCCCATTTGGCCTCTGAGCGTGCCGAGCATCCTGCGAACCCCAAGTCGTTCTTGCAGGAGTGCGTGCAGGCAGACGGCCATGAGCCTCCCGCGTATAAGCTCGTTGGCTCCGAGGGCCCGGCGCATGCGCCCACCTTTACCGCCGTGGTGTTGATCGATGGTATTCGCCAGGGTCGCGGCTCCGGCTCCTCAAAGAAGGAAGCCGAGGGAGCCGCTGCACTCGAGGCACTTGACCGCATGGGCTACACCACCAACGGCGTGATTCTCAACAAGAAGCCTGTTTAAGCGAGGAACCGTGTATCTCAAGTCCCTCACGCTCAAAGGGTTCAAGTCGTTTGCCGACCGCGCCCATATGACGTTTGAGCCGGGCCTGACCGTCATCGTCGGTCCCAACGGCTCGGGAAAATCGAACATCTCTGACTCGATTCTGTGGGTCCTGGGCGAGCAGAGCGCCAAGCAGCTGCGCGGCCAGGCCATGGAGGATGTCATCTTCTCGGGCTCGTCAGCGCGCAAGCCGGTGGGTGTCGCCGAGGTCACGCTGGTGCTCGATAACTCGGACCATATGCTGCCCGTCGACTTTGACGAGGTCGCCATCACCCGTCGTATGTATCGCTCGGGCGAAAGCGAGTACCTCATCAACTCGAGTCCGTGCCGCCTGATGGACATTCAGGACATCCTGCACGATTCGGGCTTGGGCAAGGATACGCATTCCATCATCAGCCAGGGCAAGCTCGACGCCATTTTGCAGAGCCGCCCCGAGGAGCGCCGCGCCCTCATCGAGGAGGCCGCCGGCATCTCCAAGCACAAGCGCCGCAAGGAGCGTGCGCTCAAAAAGATTAAGTCGATGGACGAGCACCTGACGCGTGCCCGCGACATCAATAAGGAAATTGCCCGTCAGCTGCGACCGCTGGAGCGTCAGGTCGATCGTGCGCGCAAGTACAAAGAGCTGTCCTCGCGCGCGAACGAGCTTACGCAGATGCTAGCCGTCGACGAGCTGCGTTCGCTGCAGTCGCAGTGGAACGACCTGGAGAGCCGCTCCAAGGAAGGCGCCGCCGAGCTGGAGCTTGCGCAGTACCGCATGGGCGAAAAGGAGCGCGAGCTCGAGAAGCTCCAGGTCATGCTCGAGGAAAAGGGCCTGTTTGTGGGCGATCTGGGCGAGCAGCGCCGCCATATGCAAGATGTGGTCGGTCGCATTAACTCCGATATGCGTCTGCTCGAGGAAAAGGGCCACAACATGGTGTCGCGCCTGTCCGACATGCGCGGGCAGATTTCGAGCTCCGAGCATCAGCGTCGTCGCGTGGTAGAGGAGCTCGAGGATGCACGTGCGCAGCTTGAGGAAGTGACCGGCGCGCACATGCAGGCCCAGGAGGACGTTGACGCCGCCGGTCCTGCCGCCGCCCAGCTCCACGAGCGTCGCGTGGCACTCGACAATCAGATTTCGCAGCTCACGCGCGAGCAGCGCGATGTGCAGCGTGTGGCCGATAACGCCGCGCTCGAGCTCGCCAAGGTGAAGGACTCGCTGAGTAACGCCGAGGTCGAGGACAACATGTACGCCTCGCGCCTGGAGCAGATCGACGAGCAACTCGAGGAGGTCACGGCCTCGCTTGAGAGCCGTCGCGACCGTGCCGAGGAGCTCGATGGCGCACTCGATCAGACCCGCCAGGCCCAGGTCGATGCGCGTGAGGCCACCGAGGTCGCCCGTGCGGCGCTTAAGGACCTACGTGCCCGCGAGAGCGAGGCGCGCAACAAGCTGTCCGAGGTGCGCTCGGAGCTTGCCAGCCAAAAGAAACTCGATGCCCGCATGGCCGACAGTTCGCCGCTCGTGAGCCGTCTGGTGGGTGCGCTGGGCGACGATGTCTCGGGTCGTCTGGGCGACGTGCTCGAGGCCCCGCGTGAGCTTGAGGGCCTGGTTGAGCAATTGCTCGCTGGCGATATCGATGCGCTGCTGTTCGACGATGCGTCCGCGCTTGAGCGTGCCGGTCGTGCCGCTCTGGACCAGAAGAAGGCCTCGGGCGAGGCGCTGCTGGTCGCGCGCGGTGTGAGCGCCTCTGCTGCCGCTAAGGGCGCTGCCGGTTCCCGCCTGGTCGATCGCCTGTCCGTACGCGCCGGCTATGGCCCGGTTGTCGAGGCGCTGCTCGGCGGCTATTACGTTGTCGACGACTTGGCGGCTGCGCTGGCCGCGCCTGTCGTTGACGGCGTGACTTACGTGACCCCCGATGGCGCCCGCGTCGCCTGCGGCGGCCTGGTGCGTGTGGGGCTCGACGCCGGCGAGGCTTCGGGTGCTTTGGAGCGCAAGCGTCGCATTCGCGAGCTGGAGGGCCTGGAACCCGATCTGGCTGCTGTGTTTGAGCATGTGTCGGATCAGGTCGTCGAGGCCAATGCGGCCGTCGAAGAGGCGCGTGCCGCTGAGGGCGATGCCGCCGGCGAGATCGCCCGTCTTGAGGGCGAGCGCCGCTCGCTGCTCTCCGAGATTGGCCGCCTGGAGCAAAGCGCCAACAACGCCGAGGTCGAGCGCGTGCGCATCTCCAAGCGCCGCGAGCAGGCCGCCGAGGCCGTTCGCGCTGCGCGCCCGCGCGTGGACGAGCTCACCCGCTCGCGTGACGAGGCCCGAGCGCAGGCAAGCGATCTTGGCCTTCAGATTGCCGAAGCCAACGACGAACTCGACCGCGTTCGCCGTGACGATTCCGAGGCCGCCGGCAAGCTCGCCGATGCCAAGGTCCGCCTGGCCCAGACGAGCGAGCGCCTTCGTTCTCTGAAGGGCCGCGTGCCCGATCTGGAGCATCGCCTGGAGGGCATCGACCGCCGTATCCGCGGAACACGCCAGGCCTCGCGCTCACTCGAGCTGCTGCGCCTGCGCGTCGATCCCATGCACGAGCGCTATTCGGCCCTGCTGGAGCGCGCGTCGGATTGGGCAGCGCGTCTGCGTGACCAGGCCTCTCTGGAGGAGGCGGACTCCGCTTCGCTCAAGAAGACCATCGAGGATGCCAAGGCAGAGGTTGCCCGCGCTAAGGAGAAGGTCGATACCGCCACCGCCACGCAAAACGAGTTTAAGGTCGCGCGTGGCAAGCTCGAGGTGCAGGTAGAGGCCGCCATTAAGGCCATTACCGCCGATGGCAACACGGTACTCGAGGAAGCGCTCATGCTTCCCGCGCCCACGGACCGCGATGCCGCCGAGCGCGAGCTCAACCAGCTTGTGCGCCAGATCAACAACCTTGGTCCCGTGAACCAAGTTGCCATGGAGGAGTACGAGCAGCTCAAGCGCCGCGCCGATTACATCGAGGAGCAGCTGGCCGATCTGGAGAGCGCGCGTAAGGCGCTCACCAAGATCACGGTGGCTATTGATCGCAAGATGCGCAAGGCGTTCCTTGTGACGTTTGAGAAGGTCGACGCGAACTTCCGCGAGATCTTCGCTATGCTGTTCCCGGGTGGCCAGGCTCATCTGGAGATGACCGATCCTGAGCATCCGGCCGAGACGGGTATCGAGGTCGTGGCGCAGCCGCGCGGCAAGCGCATCACCAAGATGATGCTCATGTCGGGCGGCGAGAAGAGTCTGACGGCACTCGCCCTGCTCTTTGCCGTGTACCGCACGCGCACGGTGCCGTTCTATGTGCTGGACGAGGTCGAGGCGGCACTTGACGACGCCAACCTGTCCAAGCTCATCGGCGCGCTCGACGTGTTGCGTTCCGATACGCAGCTCTTGGTCATTTCGCATCAGCGCCGTACTATGGAGGACGCTGACGTTCTCTATGGCGTCTCGATGCAAGCCGACGGCGTCAGCCGCGTCGTCTCGCAAAAACTCGATCGCGAAACCGGAAAGGTCGTGAATGCATAATGGGATTCTTTGACGCTCTCTCGCGCGGACTTGAGCGCAGCCGCGAGGCCCTCAACGAGGTCTTCTACTTTGGCGGCGAGGTCGACGAGGACTTTTGGGAGGACCTTGAGGATACCCTCGTTATGGGTGACATGGGTGCCGAGGTCGCCATTCAGGTCTCCGATGATCTGCGCGAGACGGCCGCCAAGAAGAACCTCAAGACCGCCCCGCAGCTCCGTCGCGCCCTGGCTGAGCAGCTCGAGCAGCATTTTGTGCCCGCCGAGCGCGATCCGTTCTCCGACACGCCGAGCTGCGTGCTGTTTGTAGGCATTAACGGCGCCGGGAAGACCACGACGGTCGGCAAGATCGCGAGCGCCATGGCCGCCCGCGGCAAGAATGTCGTGATCGGTTCTGCCGATACCTTCCGCGCCGCCGCCATCGAGCAGCTCGATGTGTGGGGTCAGCGCGCCGGCGTCCCCGTCATCAAGCGCGATCGCGGCTCCGACCCGGCAAGTGTTTGCTACGACGTGCTCGATGAGGCCGATAAGCGCGGCAGCGACCTGGTGCTGATCGACACCGCCGGCCGCCTGCACACGAGTCCCGAGCTCATGCGCGAGCTTGCCAAAGTGGTTAACGTGACGCGTAAGCGCGCCGCCAATATGGCCGCCGGCCCCATGCCCGTCTCGGTCGTGCTCGTGATCGATGCCGCCACCGGCCAGAACGGTCTGAACCAGGCGCTCGAGTTTAACGAGGCGCTGGGTCTGGACGGTATCATCATGACGAAGCTCGACGGTACGGCAAAGGGCGGCATCGCCATGGCCGTGGCCGAGAAGCTCAAGCTCCCGATTCTGCGCGTGGGCGTGGGCGAGCAGGTCGATGACCTACAGGAGTTCAATGCCAAAGATTTCTGCCGCGCCCTGGTGGGCGAGTCCAATTAAGGAGTGACTAGTGTTTGATTCTCTGAGCGATCGCCTCAATGACACATTTGACCGCTTGCGCGGCAAGGGTAAACTGACCGAGGCCGATATCACTTCGGCCATGCGCGATATTCGCATGGCGCTGCTCGAGGCCGACGTTAACTTTAAGGTTGTCAAGGAGTTCGTTGCCAAGACCAAGGAGCGCTGCATGACCGCCGAGGTCATGGAGTCGTTGTCGCCGGCGCAAAACGTCGTCAAGATCGTGCTCGACGAGCTCACCGAGATGCTCGGCTCAACCGAGAGCAAGCTCGTCTTTAGCAACCGCATTCCCAATGTCATCATGCTCGTGGGCCTGCAGGGCTCCGGTAAGACCACGGCTGCCGTAAAGCTTGCCTACCTGCTCAAGAAGCAGGGCCGCTCGCCGTTGCTCGCCGCGTGCGACGTCTACCGTCCCGCCGCTGCCGACCAGCTGGCCACGCTCGGTGGAGAGATCGGCGTTCCGGTCTTCCGCGGCGACGGCGCGCACCCGGTCGACATCGCCAAGGGTGCCATTCAGGAGGCCGTCGACCACCTGCGTGACGTGGTCATTGTCGATACCGCCGGTCGTCTTCAGATCGACGAGCAGATGATGCAGGAGGCCGTCGACATCAAGAAGGCCGTCAAGCCCGATCAGGTGCTGATGGTCGTCGATGCCATGACCGGCCAGGATATCGTCAACGTCGTCTCGACCTTCGCCGAGCGCACTGACTTTGACGGTGTTATCATCTCCAAGCTCGACGGTGACGCCCGTGGCGGTGGCGCACTTTCGGTGCGTCAGGTGACCGGCAAGCCCATCAAGTTCGTGAGCATGGGCGAGAAGCCCGACTCGCTGGAGCCGTTTTACCCGGACCGCATGGCCAAGCGCATCTTGGGCATGGGTGATGTCGTAGGTATTATCGAGAAGGCCCAGGAGGCAGCCGATGCAGAGCAGCTTGAGGCTGCCGAGCGTATGCTGCGCGAGGGCTTCACCATGAACGACATGCTCGACCAGATGAAAGCCGTCAAAAAGATGGGCGGCATGAAGGGTATCCTGGGCATGCTCCCCGGTGGCCAGCGCGCGCTCAACCAGATGGGCGGTAACCTGGACGAGGGCATCTTCGACAAGAACGAGGCCATCATCATGTCGATGACCAAGGAGGAGCGTCTGCGTCCCTCCATCATCAACGGCCAGCGTCGCGCGCGTATCGCCAAGGGCGCCGGTGTGACCCCCACCGAGGTCAACAGCCTTATGAAGCAGTGGGGCGAGATGAACAAGATGATGGGCCGCATGCGCACGATGGCCAATCAGGCACAGGCCGGCGGCAAGAAGGGCAAAAAGGGCAAGAAGGGCAAGAAGATGCGCATGCCCAATATCCCTGGGCTGGACGCTATGGGTCTGGGCGGCATGGGCGGCCTGGGTACGGGCGGTCCCAAGTCCGATATGGAGCTGCTGCGCCAGATGGAAGCACAGATGCGCAATAAGAAATAGGGCTGTAATTCCAGCTTGATATGGCAAAGGCCACTCGGAAGCTACCGGGTGGCCTTTGTTGTTGGCTTTGATAGTTGGGCTGCGTTCAGCGTCGCGCCCCGAGCTCGCGGTGCCGTGCCGTTAGTGGCAGCCGCAGTCCTCGTGGCCCTCGTGCTCGTGATGGCCGTGGCAGCTGCAGGACTCACCATGTTCGTGGGCGTGGTCGTGGTCATGGCCGTGGCAGCCGCACGTGGCCTCGCCGTTCTGTGCGAGCGTTCCGGCGATAAGGGCCTCGACACAAGCGTCGCAGCTGCCCTGAGCTCCTGCGTACACCGTGATGCCGGCTTGGGCAAGCGCGTTGATGGCGCCACCGCCGATGCCGCCGCAGATGAGCGTGTCCACGCCACCGTTGGCGAGCAGGCCCGCAAGGGCACCGTGGCCGGTGCCGTCGGTGCCCACGACCTGCTCGTTGAGTACCTTGCCATCCTGAATGTCGTAGATCTTGAACTGCTCGCTGCGGCCAAAGTGCATAAAGATGTTGCCGTTGTCGTACGTGGTTGCCACCCTCATGGTGTCGACCTCCTTTGCTGGCCATGCGGCCGTCGTTGCGGTGATGGGGGAGTACGCGATATTGCCGCCCTCGATGACGAGCGCCCGCCCGTTGACCAGCGCGTTTGCCACCTTGCGATGTGCGCGGCTGCAAATAGCCGCCACCGTGGCGCGCGCGATACCCATCTGCTTTGCGACTGCCTCTTGGTTAAGGCCTTCCAGGTCGCACAGGCGCAGCGCCTCGAGTTCGTCGACCGTCATGTCGATGGCGTCTCCGCTGGCTAGGCCGTCAGGGGTAAAGCCGCGGTATTCGGGGATGATCCCGACGCGGCGCAGTTTCTCGCGTCTTCCTGCCATACGTGCTCCTTATCTGACATATGTCAACAATAGAATAGCGAACGCGCAGATTAACGCAAGGAATTTCTGGCATATGCCAGAAAATGAAGGCATATGTTTGGGCTGTGGGGCCGCATGTGCCTGGGATACAATGAATCTCGCTTTTAGGCGACTGACAGGAGGGTCAATGAGCAAGGCTGATCAACAGTTTGTAACCATGTGCCGCGATATTCTGGACCATGGCACCACCACCGAGGGCCAAAAGGTCCGCCCGGTGTGGGAGGATGGCACCCCTGCCTATACCATTAAAAACTTTGGTGTCACGGCACGCTATGACCTGCGTGAGGAGTTTCCGGCGCTTACCTTGCGTCGTACGGCCCTCAAATCTGCCATGGATGAGATCCTATGGATCTATCAAAAGAAGTCCAATAACGTGCATGACCTCAACAGCCATATTTGGGACGAGTGGGCCGACGAGACTGGCTCCATCGGCAAGGCCTACGGGTATCAGATTGGGCAGAAGAGCCATTATGCCGAGGGCGACTTTGACCAGATGGATCGCGTGCTGTACGACCTTAAGAACACGCCGTACAGCCGCCGCATTATGACGAACACCTATGTGTTTAGCGACCTGTCCGAGATGCACCTGTATCCGTGTGCCTACAGCGTGACGTATAACGTGACGCAGCGTCCGCAGGATGATAAACCGACGCTCAACATGATTCTCAACCAGCGCAGCCAGGATATTTTGGCTGCGAACAACTGGAATGTGTGCCAGTACGCCATTTTGCTGATGATGGTCGCGCAGTCGGTCGATATGATCGCTGGCGAGCTGCTGCATGTGATCGCCGATGCCCACATTTACGACCGTCATGTCGATATCGTCCGCGAGCTTATCGAGCGTCCGCAGTTTGCGGCTCCCAAGGTAACGCTCAACCCCGATGTGCATGATTTCTATGCGTTTACGACCGATGATCTGATTGTCGAGGGCTATGAGCACGGTCCGCAGGTCAAGAACATCCCCATTGCGGTGTAGGTGACGCGCATGACGTGCAAGCTTTCCGCTATTGTCGCCGTGTGTGACGATTGGGGCATTGGGTGCGAGGGTGACATGGTCGTGTCCAATCGCTCCGATATGCGCCATTTTGTGGCGTGCACCAAAGGTTGCCCGGTCATTATGGGACGCAAGACGCTGCTGAGTTTTCCCGGCGGGCGTCCGCTTAAGAACCGCCGCAATATCGTGCTCACGCGCGATGAGGACTTTGCTCCCGAGGGCGTCGACGTGGTGCATAGCATCGACGAAGCGCTCGCCGCGGTAGCCGATGAGACCGTTGCGTGGGTGCTTGGCGGCGGCGAGGTATATCGACAGTTTTTGCCGTATTGCGTGGAGGCCGAGGTTACGCATAACCATTGCGTGCATGACGTGGATACGTATTTTCCCGATCTGGATGCCGATCCCGCGTGGGAGATTGCGCGGCGTGGCGGTGTTGCCACGATTGCCTCGGGCGAGGGCGACGAGGGTGTCGATTATGAGTTCGTAACGTATCGTCGCGTTGAGGCGTAAATCGTCCGGCGTGAACGGTATCATCGGATTGTTTGAATGCATGGGGCGGCGCTTAGCGTCGCCTCGTTTGGTATAGATGCGCTGTAAAGAAAGGTGCGGGCTGGCTGCTATGACTGATGCCGTTGAGGTGCTGCGAATCGATTCGCTCGAGGACGAGCGGCTTGATGCCTACGTGCGACTGACCGAGCGTGAGCTGCGCTGCGTGCTGGAGCCGCAGAAGGGCATTTTTATCGCCGAGAGTGCCAAGGTCATCGAACGTGCGGTTCGCGCCGGATACGAGCCGGTGAGCTTTCTTTTGGGCGAGCGCTGGCTCGACCAGATGATGCCGCTGTTTGAGCGCCTGGCGGTACGCGAGGGCGCGGGTCCGGTTCCCGTGTTCGTTGCCTCGATGGAGCTTATGGAGCGTCTGACGGGTTTTAACGTGACGCGCGGTGCGCTCGCGGCATTTCGTCGCCCGCGACAGATTCCGGTTGATGAGTTCTTGGGCGGCGTCGTCGAGGCGGCGGGGGAGCGCCCGGTGCGCGTGTGCGTGCTCGAGGGCATTGTCGACCATACCAATGTGGGCGCAATATTCCGCTCGGCGGCCGCGCTCAACGTCGACGGCATTTTGGTCAGTCCTACGTGTTGTGATCCGCTGTATCGTCGTTCGGCCCGCGTGAGCATGGGCACGGTGTTCCAGGTGCCCTGGACACGCATTGGCAGCGAAGCGCGCGTATGGCCGCATGATGGGCTGGCGGCGCTACACGATGCCGGCTTTTCGTGTGCCGCTATGGCGTTGACGGATGATTCGGTGTCGCTGGACGATCCCGCGCTCCAGGAGATTGACCGCCTGGCAATCTTTATGGGCACCGAGGGTGCTGGCTTGGGCGCCAAGACCATTGCAGGCTGCGACCGCGCCGTGCGCATTCCGATGGCGCACGGGGTCGATTCACTCAACGTTGCCGCTGCGAGTGCCGTCGCCTTTTGGCAACTGTGCCCGCATGTGAGCAACGAGTACCACTACCAGCCGGGGCTGTATCACTAGGCAGATAGTTCGCACCGGGCTCTGGTTCGGGGCGTTTCGGCCGACGTCGGTCGGTGCTAAGCTGGTATTGGCTTTGGTCTTAAATTGCCGTTTTGTTGTTTGACGTACGCTGGTGGGGAGGGCGTGTGGCTAAGAAATCTACGGCTATCGATGTAACGCAGGGCGTTATTTGGCAGCAGCTGCTGTCGCTGTGCGTCCCTATCTTCTTTAGTTCGTTCTTTCAGCAGGCATACACGCTTATCGGTACCTATATCGTCGGTCAGTTTGGCGGCAAGCTCGCACTGGGTGGCATTCAGGCCACGATGGTGCTTACGGAGCTCTGCATTGGTTTTTGCGTCGGTGTTGGTGCTGGCTGTGCCGTTATTACCGGCCAGTTTTTTGGTCAGCACGATGACGAGCGCTTGAGCCTATCGGTCCATACGGCCATGACGCTCGCGCTGGTGGGCGGCATTGTCATTTCCATTCTGGGCATGGTGTTTGTCGAGCCGATGCTTGTGTTGATGAATACGCCGCATGAGCTGCTGGCCGAGGGTGTGGCGTATGCCCGTTGCTACTTTGCCGCCATGTTTGCGGCGCTGCTGCTCAATATGGGGACGGCGTTGTTGCGCGCCGTGGGCGACACGCGCGGTCCGGCGGTTATTATTGCCTCCGGCTGCTTCGTCAACGTTGCACTCGACATTCTCTTTGTCGCCGTGCTGCACATGGAAGCGCTGGGCTGCGGCATCGCGGTGGCGCTGACTATCTGCACCAATGCCACGATGATTGTGATCCGCATGATGCGCGCTCCGGGGGCGTGGCGGTTGTCGCTATCCAAACTCGGTATCGATCGCGGCATTTGCAAGAGCATGCTTTCGTGCGGTTTGCCGCTGGGCGTTCAGTCTGCGGCGTATTCGATCTCCAATGTTTTGATTCAGGTGTCGGTCAACTCGTTTGGAGCCGATGTCACGACCGCTTGGGGTCTTTCCGGTCGCCTGGACGGCATTATCTGGATGGTGACCGAGGCACTCGGCGTGTCGATCACCACGTTCTCGGCGCAGAACTTTGGTGCGCGCAATTACGAACGCATGCGAAAGGGATACCACACGTCGCTCGTGCTGTCGTTTGTGCTTATCGGTGGCCTGTCTGCCGTGCTGCTGGTATTCTCGGGCCCGCTTTCGCGTCTGTTTATCGACGATGCCGCAATTTCGGCCTACACCACGACGATTCTTCATTTCATCGCGCCGTTCTACGCGATCTTCTCGATTATCGAAAACGCGTCCGGCTCCATCCGTGGCGCTGGCGTGAGCTTCCAGCCTATGATGCTGACGATATTCGGCACGGTCGTGCTCCGCGTGGCGTGGGTGTTCGCGATTATGCCGCTCGACCCCTCGCTCGAGCATCTGCTGCTGGTCTACCCCGTAACCTGGGTAATAACCGCCACGATGTTCACCGTCTATCATCACAGCGGCAACTGGCTAGGCCGCGCCACTGCCTAGCCATTGGGGACGTCCGCAATGGCTAGTATTCGATGCCTTGGCGGGCTAGGAGGCCTTCGTCGAAGTAGTGTTTGACGGGGCGCATTTCGGTGACCAGGTCTGCCAGATCGGCGAGGGGCAGCAGACCGCGGCCGGTGAGCACGAGCTCCGTGGTGGCGGGCTTTGTCGCGATCAGCGCTTCGACATCCACGCGCGTCACAAATCCACGGCGCATGGCCTCGCCAAATTCGTCCAGAATCAGAACGTCGACTTGGCTAATCTGCTCGCGCGCCAGCTCCATGATCTGTGCGGCACAGGCTTCGGGCGTGTCGCGGTCGGCTTGTACGATGCGCAGACCTAAACGGGGCGCCGCATCATGCTCGGCGCAGTGCAGCTTCTTGGCAAACTGCAGCATAAGCACGTTAAGTCCATAGCCCGTGGCGCGCAGTGCAAGCCCCAGCGCAGCCGTCGTCTTGCCCTTGCCGTCGCCCGTGTAGATCTGAACCTTGCCGACTTCCAGTGATGCCATCTCTGTCCTTTCGTGCCCGGCGTCGGTTTATCGCCGTCCGGGTTGGGTATTCTAGAAACCATTATCAACCCCAGTAGATGGAGTTCAAGCAGATGGAGATGGATGACAACAAACGTAGACGGAATATGATCCTCTACGTGCTCATCGCCTTCGTCGTCTACCTCGTGCTCTCGACCGTTCTGTTCCCCAACATCGGTCACACGCAGCAGATTACGAAGACCGATTACTCGACCTTTGTCAAAGCGCTCGATAAGAAGAGTGTCGACAAGGTCGAATACAATACGGACGATTACACGATTTATTACACCAAGAAGGGCGAGGACGAGAACATCGCCTACAAGACGACCGGTGTGCCGAACGATGCGGGCTTTACCGATCGCGTGCTTGAATCCGGCGCCTCGCTGGAATCTGTTGTCCCCGATAAGAACTCGGGTCTGATGACTTACTACCTGCTTACGCTCATTCTTCCCATGGCTATCTTCTTCCTCATCGGTTGGTGGCTCAATCGTCGCATGAAGAAGGCCATGGGCGATGACGGTCCGTCGATGAACTTTGGCGGCGGTGGTTTTGGCGGCGGCGGACTGGGCAAGTCCGGTGCTCGCGTTATCGCTTCCAAGGATGTGGGCGTGACCTTTAAGGACGTTGCTGGCCAGGAAGAGGCCAAGGAATCCCTTAAGGAGGTCGTCGACTTTCTGGAGAAGCCGCAGCGCTACGAGGAGATCGGCGCCAAGCTGCCGCGCGGTGCTCTTCTTGTCGGCCCTCCGGGTACCGGTAAGACCCTGCTTGCCAAGGCTGTGGCCGGCGAGGCCGGTGTTCCGTTCTTTAGCATTTCGGGCTCGGAGTTTGTTGAGATGTTTGTCGGTCGCGGCGCTGCTAAGGTGCGTGACCTGTTTAAGCAGGCCAAGGAAAAGGCCCCGTGCATCGTTTTTATCGATGAGATCGATACCATCGGCAAGAAGCGCGATGGCGGCGGCTTTAGTGGCAACGACGAGCGCGAGCAGACGCTCAACCAGCTGCTGACCGAGATGGACGGCTTCGATAACCACAAGGGTATTGTCGTTCTCGCTGCTACCAACCGACCCGACAGCCTTGACCCGGCCCTGTTGCGCCCCGGTCGTTTTGACCGCCGCATCCCCGTTGAGCTGCCCGACCTGACCGGCCGTAAGAACATCCTTGAGCTGCATGCCAAGAGCGTGAAGACTCAGCCGCCGATCGACCTGACCGCGATTGCCCGCGCCACGCCCGGTGCCTCGGGCGCCGACCTGGCCAATATCATCAACGAGGGCGCGCTGCGCGCCGTCCGCGAGGGTCGCAAACGCGCGACGCAGGATGACTTTGAGGAGTCTGTGGAGGTCGTTATCGCTGGCCAGCAGCGTAAGTCGACGGTGCTGTCCGACCACGAGAAGCAGGTCGTTTCCTACCACGAGATCGGCCATGCAATCGTTGCCGCTCGCCAGAAGGGCTCTGCGCCGGTTACCAAGATCACCATCGTGCCGCGTACGAGCGGTGCTCTGGGCTACACCATGCAGGTCGAGGAGGATGAGCGCTTCCTGACCACGCGCCAGGAAGTCCTGGACAAGCTCGCCGTCTACTGCGGCGGACGTGCTGCCGAGGAGCTGATCTTTGGCGAGATGACGACTGGCGCGGCCAATGATATCGAGCAGGCCACCAAGCTCGCCCGCAACATGGTGACGCGCTTTGGTATGTCGGATGAGTTTGGCATGATGGCGCTCGGTACCGTACAGAATGCCTACCTTAACCAAGACACGTCGCTCACCTGCGCCCCCGGTACGGCCGAGCGCGTCGACGCGATCGTCGCCAAGCTGATCGAGGATGCGCACGATCGCGCCCTGCAGATCCTCAAGGAGAACAAGTTTAAGCTCCATGAGCTGGCTCGTTATCTGTACAAGAAGGAGACCATCACGGGCGAGGAGTTTATGAATCTCCTCACGCGTGAGAATCCGCTGATGCCAAAGCAGCAGTAATACTAGTTGCGCAGTGTCGATCGCCCCATTTGAGTGTTCATCTCAAATGGGGCGATTTTTCGTGAGGAGAGTTGTTATATGAAGATCGTGGTAAGTGCCTGCTTGATGGGCGAGAGCTGTAAGTATAACGGGCTCGACAACTACCATCGCGAGCTGATCGAGGCTTGCAAGCGCACGGGGGCCGAGGTCCTGCTGGTGTGCCCCGAGGTCTTTGGCGGCCTTCCCACGCCGCGCAAGCCATCCGAGATTGTGAACGGCGAGGTCCGTACCTGCGAGGGCGTCTCGATCGATCGCGAGTTTCGCCTGGGCGCAGAGCGCGCACTCGATATGTGCGAGCAGGCGGGCGGCCCGTCCGAAATCGCTGCGTGCATCCTTCAAGATCGTAGTCCCTCGTGCGGCGCGGGTCGCATCTACGACGGAACGTTCAGCGGTACGCTCACTGCGGGCAACGGTGTTTTTGTCGACCTACTGCTGCACCACGGGTATCGTGTGATTCCCGCAAGTGAGTTCGACCCCAGCATACTGGAACATTGTCCATAGCACTCGAACCCAACACTTCCTCACGGGTGACCGTTTTGGCATCATCCGTGAAGTTTATATTGAGTACGACCCGGTCATCAAAGACGTAGACCGAGTTGACAGGCACGTACCCAGGCAGCCCCTCCCCGCGGCTCTCGCGCAGGAACGCGTACACGGCCCTCCCGTCTCTTGCGCCCCTCCTGCCCCAAACCCTGCTAGGAATGAGTACAGCAAACTGAAATATTCAAATTAGTCTTTGCAAATTACCTTTGAACATTCACCATCAATTACAATTCCCTGACGGTTGTTAATTGGGCATAGATTCAAATCCGAAAACTCAGTCATTATCTTCTCGGTAACTTTCTTAAATGGTGCTGTAAGATAATGCGGAAGAACATAGAAATCAATCAAATTAAGCCCTGCATCATCTTCTTGTGAGTAGTCCTCCGGCTTTTCATCCATTTGCTCGATATATTGGATGCTTGGAGCGCATACAATCGCACCTGCCGATTCACCAATCATCAGTTTTCCCTTTGCCAATTCTTTCTTCAACAGCTCATCCGTTCCCGTTTTACGGAGCTGGTCTATAAGGAAAAAAGAATTTCCGCCGGTAAAATAGATCACATCCGCATCTTCAAAAAGAGACTGTATCGTTGAATAAGCCTCCGTTGAAATATCAATTTCAGTTACGATTGCTCCCAACTTTTTGAATAATTTTCGAGCCGAGCCGACATAACCGGTGTAGCCTTCACGCAGCGAAGCTGTTGGAATAAATGCGACTTTTTTATTTTCAATTTCTTCCTTTATCAGACTTCCTACACTTGAAAAGTGAGAACATAAAAACAGTTTCATCAATAATCTCCTTTATATATAAATTCTTATTTGTTGAACTAAGCCGTGTATACCATACTCTCCAATGAAAGAACACCCTGATAGAGCGAAATTTTGCCGTTTTCCTGCGTACGTGCGTACACACTCCACAGGAATTCTAAGGGGCCTGCCCCCTTGGCACACGGACTTTGGAACAAAGTCTAGTGTGTTACGCCTTGCCAGAGGTGTACAGGCTCCCGGTATGCACGTACGAAGCAATTGCCATCAATGTGCCATATAAGTGGCGATCAAGTTCGCATAAAGCGACCTTGATCCCGCAAAATAAAAGGCAGGATACCATCACCACGATGATACCCTGCCTCTGTTCGTTCCTGTTTACCGTTCCGAGTAGTCCTTCCGCAGAATTTCCGATAAACAAAAAACGTACCCGAACCCTTTCTCGTAAAGAATCGGGTTCGAGTACGAACTGAATGCTGGAGCAATAAAAAACCACCAGAAAGGTGCCTGTCCCCTTTGTGGTGGTTTTGGGCCAGTCCTAGAGCGTGTGGCCGTAGGTGTTGGCAGCCTTGATGGCGGTGGCGAACTTTTCGTCGGTGAAGGGCTCGGGGTTTCCCTGCTTCCACTCGTTGGTGGTGTGCGCGTACTCGCACAGGGCGGGGATATCGGACTCGGAAAGCCCGACCTGCTCAAGCGTCACGGGCAGCCCCATCTCCTTGTTAAAGGCTGCGTAGCGCTCAAGGTTCTCGGTATCGCCCGTGTAGGCAAACAGCACCAGCACGCCCAGGCTCACGACCTCGCCATGCAGGTAGGAGCCCTCGCGAGGAATGCTGCAGGTGGCGTTGTAGAACGCATGCGCCACGCTCGAGTTGTAGTAGTAATCGTTTTGGTTGGTCAGGTTGGAGACGTAGCCCGTGTTGACCACGATATCGAGCGCGATCTGCTTGACGGCTTCGGTCGACAGGTTCTGGCGAACGTCCTCAAGACCCTGCACGCCATAGGTAAACAGCGGCTCGGAGCAGGTGTGTGCGAGCGCCAGGCCAAGACCTGCGGTGTGCTCCAGGTTGCCGGCGCTCGTGGCGTACTCGACCTCGGGCTGCTTGGACAGGGCATCGCCCACGCCCGCCCAGAAGTACTTCGCCGGAGCCTCGGCGATGATCTTGGGGTTGATGAAGATGTGCGCGGGGCGGTTGGGGTACGAATAGCCCTCGAGCGAGCCGTCGTCGTTGTAGACAACGGCAATGGCGGTCGCGGCCGAGCAGTTGGAGCAGATCGTCGGTACCGTAAAGACGATCTTCTTGAGCTCGATGGCCGCCGTCTTGACGGTGTCGAGCGCTTTGCCGCCGCCGCATGCGATGAGCACATCGGCCTCTCGGCAGGCGGGGGAGTTAACAAGCTTGGCGATATTGGCACGCGTGCTGTTGGTGCCGTAGACGCGTGTCTCCAGTATCTCGATGTCGGTGCCCTCCAGTGCCGCTTCGATACTGGGAAGCGCCGCGGCCAGTGCTCGTTTACCGCCGATAATCGCGACCTTGGCCGCTCCGTACTCGTCCAGCGCGCCGAGCAGCTCGTCAAAGCAGTCCTCGCCGACGGTGTAGTCGCTCATTCCAATCGTGCGCATAGCAGCCTTCTTTCGTTAGATAAAGTGCTTTCAGGTATTTTGCTCCAAGTGAGTGCTTGCGACCGCGAGAAATTACTAAAGTATGAAACCGATGTTGAGGGTTTTTCACCGGCGTTGACCGTGCTACCATACAGCGCATAAGCGTTGATGGGGACGAGTAGTCGGCCGTCCGTGTGCTACAGAGAACGGGGAGCGCTGAGAACCCGTGCATGCGACCGATGAAAATCACCCCGGAGCTGCGGTCCCAACGGACGCGCCGTACAGGCACGTCTTAGTAGACATCGCCGAGATGGTCGTCGATACAGGCCAGCCGAGTAACGGATGCGAGCGCGCTGTAATGCGGGTGAGGGCATCTAAGCTGGGTGGTTAAGCGAAGAGCTTTTGCGGGCAGACGGCCCGTTTTGTGGCGCTTCGTCCCAGCTTGCAGGGACGGGCGCTTTTTTTGGTGCCCAGAGGGCGTGCGCGCCCATGACAAGAAAGGGGTACCGTGGCAAACGAGTACAAGCAGACGATGAGTCTGCCCGAGACCGGTTTTCCCATGCGTGCCGGTCTTTCCAAGTCCGAGCCCAAGCGACTCAAGGACTGGCAGGACAACAAGGTCTACGAGCAGGTTCTGAAGAAGAACGAGGGTCACAAGAAGTTCGTGCTGCACGACGGCCCTCCGTACGCCAACGGTCCGATCCACATCGGCCACGCCATGAACAAGATTTCCAAGGACATGATCAACCGCTACTGGATGATGCAGGGCTATGAGGTTCCCTACGTCCCCGGTTGGGACTGCCACGGCCAGCCGATCGAGCACAAGGTCGAGGAGAAGCTTGGCACCGAGAAGTTCAACCAGACCCCCACGGCCAAGATTCGTGAGCTCTGCAACGAGTTCGCTGTCGAGAACATCGAGCTGCAGAAGGCCGGTTTCCGTCGCTTGGGCGTGCTCGGCGACTGGGACAACCCCTACCTGACGCTCTATCACCAGCATGACGCTGCCGACATCGAGGTCTTTAAGGCCATGTTCGACAAGGGCATGATCTATCGCGGCCACAAGCCGGTTCACTGGTGCAAGCACTGCCACACCGCACTCGCCGAGGCCGAGATCGAGTACTCCGACGAGACGAGTCCCTCTATCTTCGTCCGCTTTGAGATGACCTCCAAGCCCGCCGGCCTCGAGAACTTCGACGGCCCGGTCGACTTCATCATCTGGACGACCACGCCGTGGACCATCCCCTCCGACCAGGCCGTTTCCCTTAAGCCCGGCGCCGCCTATGTCGCCGTTGAGCACGATGGCCGTGCCGAGGTCATGCTCGAGGACCTGGCTCCCAAGTGCTGCGAGGAGTTTGGCTGGGAGTACATCCCGGTCATGGTCGACGGCAAGCCCTACGTGGTTCCCGCCGAGACCTTCCACCACATCCACTACAAGCAGCCGATCTTTGATGGCGTTGAGGGCGTGGCGCTGCTGGCCGATTACGTCGGTGTCGATGACGGTACCGGTATCGTCCACAACTCGCCCGGCCACGGCGTCGACGACTACTTCGCCTGCCTCAAGGAGGGCATCACCGACATCTGCATGCCGGTTGATGACGACGGCAAGTTCTACACCGGCGAGGAGTTTGGTACCGGTGGCCCCTTCAGTGGCATGGATACCGACGGGGCCAACCCGCACATCATCGAGTTCCTGCGCGAGCGCGGCACCCTGGTCTTCGAGAAGAAGATCACGCACAGCTATCCGCACTGCTGGCGCTGCAAGCACCCGGTGCTCTTCCGTGCTACCGACCAGTGGTTTGTCTCGATGGACAAGACCGGTTTGCGCGAGCAGGCCGGCAAGGAGGTCCGTGAGAACGTCAAGTGGTATCCGGCCCACGCGGCCAACCGCATCGGTGCCATGGTCGAGCAGCGTCCCGACTGGTGCATCAGCCGCCAGCGCAACTGGGGCGTGCCTATCCCCAGCTACACCTGCGCCGACTGCGGCGAGAAGGTCATGAACGACGCCACGCTCGACGCCGTCATCAAGCTCTTCCACGAGAAGGGCTCCGACGCCTGGTTCACCGACGCTCCCGAGAGCTATCTTGGCGAGGCCTGCGTCTGCCCCAAGTGCGGTGGCCATCACCTCAAGGCCGATAAGGACATCCTCGACGTGTGGTGGGACTCCGGCGTCTCCTGGAAGGCCGTCTGCGAGTATCGCCCCGAGCTGGAGTATCCGGCGGACGTGTACCTCGAGGGCTCCGACCAGCACCGCGGTTGGTTCCAGAGCTCGCTGCTCACCTCGGTGGGCGCCAACGGCCACGCCCCGTACAAGGCGGTCGTCTCGCAGGGCTTCACGCTCGACGGCCAGGGCCGCAAGATGTCCAAGTCGCTCGGTAACGTCATCGACCCCAATAAGGTCTGTGACGAGATGGGCGCCGACATCATCCGTCTGTGGGTCGCCTCGGTCGATACCAGCTCCGACGTCTCCATCGATCACGAGATTCTCGCCCGTTCGTCCGATGCCTATCGTCGTTTCCGCAACACGCTGCGCTTCCTGCTCTCCGAGCTCGAGGGCCAGTTTGAGCCCGAGACCGACGGCGTCGCTTTTGCCGACCTGCTGCCGCTCGACAAGCTCATGGTTGCCCGTCTGACCCAGGTCCAGGCCGAGGTCGACGACGCTTACTCTTGCTACGAGTTCCCGCGCGCTTACCGTGCGCTTTACGACTTCGTGGTTACCGAGCTTTCCAACGTGTACCTCGACGCCCTGAAGGATCGTCTGTACTGCGACAAGCCCGGTTCGCTCGAGCGCCGCAGCGCCCAGACCGTGCTTGCCGAGCTCTTCTCGATGCTCATGCGCGACCTGCAGCCGATCCTGTCCTACACGGTCGACGAGGCCATGGCCTATGCACCCGCCGGCTGCGTCGATCACCAGAAGTACGCCGCGCTGCTCGATTGGTATAAGTCGCCCATTACGGTCGACGAGGCCAATGAGTTTGAGGGCGTGCTTGAGGCTTCGCTCGAGCTCCGTAGCGCCGTGACCAAGGCCCTTGAGGATGCCCGCTCCGCCGGCACCTTCACTAAGAGCCAACAGGTCCGCGTCAAGGCGGTCGTTCCCGCCGAGATGTATGCGCTGCTGACCGGCGACAAGGCCGTTGACCTGGCCGAGTTCTACATCGTCTCCGCTGTTGAACTGACCCAGGGCGAGGAGCTCTCCGTTGCCATCGAGGCTGCCGAGGGCGAGTGCTGCGACCGTTGCTGGAACTACCGCACCACCGTCGGCGAGTACAACGGCCACGCACATATTTGCAAGAGGTGTGCGGAAGCCCTTTAAGGCACGGTAACTCGGCATTTTAGTTATAGGGAGTATTTGGGCGCCCTCGCCCCTTTTGCTCCGCTGAATAAAAGCGGCATTCTGTTTTTCGGAATGCCGCTTTCTTTTTATGCTGGTTATTTAGCTTGCGTTGGTGGATATGTCGTGCGTTCTGCGCGTGGCAATATAAGATGGTTAATTGCGTTAAACGTAATTCGATGTTTTTGAGGGTAGGGGATTGATTTGGGTCGTTCTGCGGATATGACGCCGCCTTTGCGTTGGCGGTTGGGTGTTGCTGGTAGCGTGGCGTTGGCCGTGCTGCTTGTTGACCAGCTGACTAAGCTTGCGGTTCGTGCCGTGGGCGATGCCCTGCATGTGACCGTTATTCCTGGTGTGATCGACTTTCTATTCGTCCGCAATATCGGTGCCGCCTTTAGTATGGGCGAGGGTCATGGCGTAGCATTTGCTGTGCTGGCACTTGTCGTCATCATTGCTATCGCAGTGTACCTGGTTCGTGCGCCTCAGCTCGCTCGCCTAGAAGTTGTTGGCATGGCTATGGTTGCGGGCGGCGCTATCGGCAATGCAATCGACCGTCTCGCCTTTGGGTTCGTGACCGATTTTATTGCCACCACCTTCATTGATTTCCCTGTCTTTAACGTTGCCGATATCGGTATTACGGTCGGTGTCGTGCTGGCGCTCATCGGTTATATGTTCTTGAGTCCTGCCGCCCGTGAGGTCGACGCGACCGCCGAGCTCAACGCCCGTGACGAGGCCCGCGCTAAGCGCAAGGCCCAGCAGCGTGGGGAGCGTGCCCGCAAGATTCGCGAAAGGAGCGAGCGCTAATGGCCGACATCCATATCCTTGTTGCCGACGATGCCGCTGGTCAGCGTCTTGACGCCTATCTGGGCGCTAATGACGGCTGCCCTACGCGCTCTGCCTGCGCGCATCTGATCGAGGGCGGTGCCGTTGCCGTCAACGGCGAGACATGCCTGTCAAAAAAGTATGCCGTGCGCTCCGGCGACCGTATTTCGGTCGATTTGCCCGAGCCGCACGATCCCACCGATGTGATTCCCGAGGCCATTCCCCTCGATATCCGCTACGAGGACGACTACCTCATCGTGCTCTCCAAGCAGCGCGGTCTGGTGTGCCATCCCGCCCATGGCCACGAGAGCGGCACCCTTGCGAACGCCTTGGTCTATCACTGTGGCATTGACCATCTGGGCACCGTGCAGGGCGAGGACCGCCCCGGCATCGTGCATCGCCTGGATCGTGACACCTCGGGCCTTATGCTCGCGGCAAAAGACGACGACACCCAGCGCGCGCTCCAGAATCTCATCCGCACACGCACGCTCGACCGCCGCTACATTACGCTCGTCCACGGCCACATTGCCATGGACGAGGGCACCATTAACACCGGCATTGCCCGTTCTACGCGCGACCGTGTCAAGATGGCGGTTTCGGACGATCCTTTCGCGCGCCAGGCCATTACGACCTTTAGGGTCCTCGAGCGCTTCGATTCCACGCGTTTTGACGATGGTTATACGCTTGTCGAGTGCCACCTGTTTACGGGTCGCACGCATCAGATTCGCGTGCACATGCGCCATATCAACCACGCCTGCGTGGGCGATCCGCTCTACGGTAAGTGCGATGCGCGTGCCGACCAGGGTTTGACCAGGCAATTCCTCCATTCCTGGCGTGTGGCGCTCGATCATCCCGTGACGGGGGAGCACATTGAGTGCCGCGATGAGCTGCCGTGGGATCTCGCCGCCGTTCTGGATGACCTAGCCCCGCGCTCGCTCGGCCGCACTGCCGCCGGCGACGAAATCGTTCCGCAGCTCGGTCTGCTCGAGGCCTAACCAGTATTAGGTGGTTTCTTGAACTCGGTTAGCCTACGGTAAGATATACGGTTGTTTACGTAACGCGTTCTCGGGAGCCTGCATGCTCGCCTTTTTACAAACCAACACACCCATCGTGATCTTCAACCAGATTGTGGTTACGCTGCTCACGGTCTGCTTTTTGTACCAGGTGGTCTTCTTTGTCATTGGCGCTCTTCGTGGCGAGGTCGCGCCTCCCAAGGCCAAAAAACTCCACCGCTATGCCTTCTTCATTGCGGCGCATAACGAGGAGGCCGTGATCGCCAATCTCGTACGCTCTATCAAGGATCAGGACTATCCGTCCGAGCTCATCGAGGTCTTCGTGGTCGCCGATGCTTGCACCGACAACACGGCGCAGCTCGCGCGCGAGGCCGGTGCCATTGTTTACGAGCGCAATGACCTGGCCCGCAAGGGCAAGAGCTGGGTCATGGACTTTGGTTTCGATCGCATTCTCAACGAGTATCCCGACACGTTTGAGGGCTACTTTATCTTCGATGCCGACAATGTTATCTCCCGCGATTACGTCTCCAAGATGAATGATGCCTTTGACCAGGGCTTTCATGTGGTCACGAGCTATCGTAACTCCAAGAACTTCGGCAGTTCGTGGATTTCCTCTGCCAACGCCACCTGGTATTTGCGTGAGGCCCGCTTCCTCAACAACGCGCGCAACATCTGCAAGACGTCCTGCGCCGTCTCGGGCTCGGGCTACCTTATCTCCGCCAGTGTTATCGAGGGCATGCACGGCTGGCAGTTCCATACACTGACCGAGGACATCCAGTTCACCACGTTCTGCGCCATTCACGGCATCCGCATCGGTTATGCGCCGGCGGAGTTCTTTGACGAGCAGCCGGTGACGTTTAAGGCGTCCTGGAAACAGCGCATGCGCTGGACCAAGGGCTTCTACCAGGTCTTTTTTACCTACGGCAAGCATCTGGTCAAGTCGACGTTCCGCTATCATCGCTTTGCCGCATATGACATGTTTATGACCATCGCTCCGGGCATGCTGCTGTCCCTGATCTCTATGCTCGCCAATGCGACGTTCCTGATCGTGGGTGGCCTTTCGCATGGTTTCTTGGCTACCGAGGTCGAGATGCAGGCTTGTGCCGCCTCGCTTATCATGACGTTCGTGATGATGTACCAGACCTTCTTTATCCTGGCGCTGCTCACGACCATCTTTGAGTACAAGCACATTCATTGCGCTCAAAAGTGGCGCCTGGTGACCAACCTGTTTACCTTCCCGATCTTTATGTTCAGCTATATCCCCATCACGGTTGCCGCGCTGTTCCTGAAGGTCGACTGGGTTCCTACCCAACATGCCGTAAACGTTACCCTCGACGAGGTCATGCAAGGCGCCAAATAACCACCACCAAAACCACCACAAAGGGGATAGGCACCTTTGTGGTGGTTTTTGCTTTTGCGCAGCTGTTCATGGAGGTGCACGATGTTCTACATCCCATTTTGGATCTGCGCCTTTGCCGGTGCGGTGGTTGACGCCCGTGAGCGGCGGTTTCCCAACGCGCTTGCCGGTGCGTGTGCGGTGGCGGCGTTTGCAGGCGTTTGGCTCGACAGGGGCGTTAACACGGCGCTTGACCACGCCGGTCTTGCGGTTATTGTCTACCTTGCCCTCGTGCTTACAGAGTCGCTCCGGCGTTGGGTTCGCCACACCTCAGGTATCGGCATGGGGGACGCCAAGGCGCTCTTCGCGCTTTGCACACTCAACCCTATGGGCGGCATCGCGGCATTTGCCGTCGCGCTCCTGGTCCTTGCCCTCTCCTGCCTCTTCATAAAATCGCGCTCCCTACCATTGCTCCCGTTTTTGGTGCCGATTTTTGCCATAATCGAGGTCGTGGGCTGCACATTGTAACCGATTGCGCATCCTTCTTAAGGAGCATGCCATGGCAACTAATCAAGAAACGGCCGTCATTAAGGCGCGCATGGACCGTATTCCCTCGGCGTTGTCGCCCGAACTTGTCGAGCGCATTTCCGCCGATCGTGCTTCGGGCTATGTCAACCCCTATCGCTGCAACGACGACCAGGTCATTCGTCGTATTGATCGCGCTGCCGACAAAGGCACGCTTATGCGTCCGGCGTTTATGCGCGATACCGAAAAGATTCTTCATCTTCCGGCGTACACGCGTTATGCAGGCAAAACGCAGGTCTTTAGCTTCCGCAGCAACGATGACCTGTCGCGCCGCGGTCTGCATGTGCAGCTTGTCTCGCGCATCGCTCGCGATATCGGACGCGCCCTAGGTCTCAACTGCGATCTGATCGAGGCGATTGGCCTGGGCCACGACTTGGGACATACGCCTTTCGGCCATGCCGGTGAGCGCTTTCTCAACGATACCTATCACGAGCGTACCGGCCGCTTCTTTTTCCATAACGTGCAGTCGGTACACGTGCTCGATGCGCTGTATGGCCGCAACGTGTCGCTCCAGACGCTCGATGGCGTTTTGTGCCATAACGGCGAGTACGAGCAGCGCGTGTTTGAGCTGTCACACATGGTATCCTTTGGCCAGTTCGACCGGACGGTTGAGGACTGTATCGCCACGGGCTATAGTGCGGTTGAGCACCTGCGCCCCATGACGCTTGAGGGCTGCGTGGTGCGTATCTCGGATATCCTCGCCTACGTCGGTCGCGATCGTCAGGACGCCATTGCGGCGGGCCTGCTCGACCCCGACGCTTTTGACGATGGTCGGGGCGGCGCCTACAACAGCTGGATCCTCACGCATGCTTCCATCGATATCGTCGAGCATAGCTACGGCAAGCCTCGTATCGAGATGAGCGAGGACCTGTTTGAAGAGATCCGCCGGGCCAAGCGCGAGAACTACGAGAAGATCTACAGCAAGGGCGGTATCGAGGGCGATTCCGAGGCGGAGCTGCGCGAGGCATTCGAAAAGCTCTACGACCGTTGCCTGCGGGATATAAACGAAGGCGACGAGTCCTCGTACATCTTTAAGCATCATATTTCGCGCATCGAGCAGCAGCTTTCCTACTACCATCGCACTTATGCCTGGCAGGACGACAAGGATCAAGCGGTGGTGGATTACATCGCGAGCATGACGGACGGCTATTTCTGCGAGCTGACGAGCAAGCTATTCCCTGGTCTGGAGTTTCCGCATCGTACCTATATTAACGAACGGTAGTTCGTATCTTTTCGGTATACTGTTCGTGGAAAACGTTTTTGATTGATACACGGGATGGCTATGGACGACCTTTTTTCTGCTTCGACGCGTGAGCGTTCCTTTCAGAACGCGCCGCTTGCGGTGCGCATGCGCCCCAATTCGCTCGACGAGTATGTGGGCCAGCAAAAGGCCGTTGGTAAGGGCTCATGGTTGCGTGCAGCGATTGAGCATGATGTGCTATCGAGCGTAATTATGTATGGGCCTGCTGGTACGGGCAAGACGACGCTGGCCCACATTATCGCCAACCATACCAAGAGCGAGTTTGTCGAGGTCAGCGCCGTGACGGGCACCGTGAAGGACCTGCGTCGCGTGATCGACGAGGCAAAGACGCGCCTGAATACGTATGACCGCCGTACCATCTTGTTCATCGACGAGATTCACCGTTTTTCGAAGTCGCAGCAGGATGCCCTGCTGCATGCCGTTGAGAACCGTACCGTCATTATGATTGGCGCCACGACCGAGAACCCGTACTTCGAGGTCAACTCCGCGCTGTTGTCGCGTGGGCGCGTGGTAGAGCTTGAGCACTTGAAAGATGAGGATATCGCCACGCTCATTGAGCGTGCGCTCGAGGCGCCGCAGGGTTTAAACGGTAAGTTCTCGGCCGATGAGGATACCGTCAAGACCATTTGCACGTTGGCCGCGGGTGATGCGCGCTCGGCTCTGACGACCCTTGAGCTTGCGAGCGAGATTGCCGTCACGCGTCCCGATACCGAGGGAACGCCAGCGCCGGCGGCGGGGAAGTGCTATCCCATCACCGTGGATGACGTTAAGATTGCCAACCCACGCCGCGGTTTTTCGTATGACAAAAACGGCGACATGCACTATGATATTATCAGTGCGTTCATAAAGTCCATGCGCGGTAGCGACCCCGATGCCACGATCTACTGGCTTGCGCGCATGATCGATGCGGGGGAGGATCCCAAGTTTATCGCTCGCCGCATTATGATCCAGGCTTCCGAGGATGTTGGCAATGCCGATCCACAGGCGCTGCTGGTGGCACATGCCGCATTTACATCTGCCGAGGTCATTGGCTATCCCGAGTGTCGCATCAACCTGGCACAGGCTGCGCTCTATGTGTGCCTGGCGCCCAAGTCTAATGCGTGCGAGGCCTCGATCGATGCGGCGCTGGCCGATATCCACAGCAGTGGTCTTCGCGAGGTGCCCAGCTACCTGCGCGATCGCCATCGCCCGGGTAGCGATGAGTACGGTGTGTACAAGTATCCGCACGATTATCCCGAAGGCTGGGTCGATCAGCGCTATTTGCCCGAGGGGCTGGAGCGCGGTGCGTTTTGGAAGCCCGCCGGCCGCGGCTGGGAAGAGTGGCGCGTAGAGCAAAGCGAGCGCGACCGTAGCGGGAATGCTCCGAAGTAGCTGCTGATTATTTTGTCCCACGATCTCACGCTTGGCATGTTCGGTCCCCTTTGGGGTACCATGAAGAGCGTCTGTATTTCGATTCATTTGGGAGGCTTGTATGAGTCCCATTCAAATCGCCTTGCTGCTACTTGCCGTTGCCGGCGTGTGGGCTGTTATCGAGCTCGCGCTCACGCTGCGCAAGACGCGCACCGTCGTTGATTCGCTCGACCAGACGGTGGGCGACCTCAACAACACGCTCGCCGAGGTACAGCCCGTGGTGGCGAAACTCGATGGTGCCGTTGACGAGCTTACACCGGCACTTGCCCAGGTGGAGCCGCTCCTCAAATCGAGCAAGACTGCCGTTGACGCCCTGACGTCCAACCTTGTTGAGGTTGAGGCGGTCGTTCGCGACATCTCTGAGGTCACGGGCAGTGTGGCCGAGGCCAGCAATGCCGTGTCGAGCGTGACCGACTCTGCGGCCGGTGCCGTGCAGAAACTATTTAACAAGGTGAAGGCTCCTGCAGCCGACGCCGATCGCAAGCTCGCCACTGCCGCCGAGGCCGAACAGCCTACCGAGCACGTTCTGATTGGTGAGGCTGAGGACGAGGCCGCCGATGGTGCAGATACGGCTCAGAAGCCCGCAGACAAGCCTGCTCAGTATTACACCTATACGCCCGCCGAGACCTCCGAGGAGTCCTGCGATGAGTAGCGAAACAACCTGTCCCATTACGCTGAGCGTTGCCGGTGATCCGCGTTTCGCGCGCTTGGTGCGCATGACGGCCGCCAACGTCGGCGCCCTGTGCTCTATGTCCGTCGATCGCATCGAGGATATTCGCATGGCTGCCGAGGAGGCCTTCATCTTTGGGTGCACCGCGGTCGACTGCGACGATATCTCGATCACATTCGATGTCGACGAATCTCATGTGGGAATGACCTTTACCTTTGGCGATCAGGCGACTGTCGATGAGGATGACCAGGCTGCCGTGTATGCCGAACTCATTCTTGCAAGCGTGTGCGATTCCTACGAAAAGACCGCGGCGCCCCTAACGCTTTCCCTCGACCTCAAGGCGGATATTTAATATGACCGAACGTTCCCGGAGCGGCAAGACCGCTTGGGACAAGGAGAAAACCCGCGAGCTGTTTCGTCGCTACAAGGAGACCGGTGATCCGGATGCCCGCGAGCAACTCGTCATGTCCCACATGAACCTGGTTAGGTTTCTTGCCAACAAGTTTAAGAACCGCGGTGAGCCGCTCGATGACCTTTTGCAGGTCGGCTATCTGGGCTTGCTCAAGGCTATCGACCGTTTTGACCCTGAGCGCGGGCTCGAGTTCACCACGTTCGCGACACCTACTATTCTGGGAGAGATTAAGCGCCACTTCCGCGACAAGGGCTGGAGCGTGCGCGTGCCGCGTCGTCTGCAGGAGCTCTCGGCCAAGGTTAACCAAGCCACCGATAAGCTCACCAACGAGCTGCAGCGTTCTCCTAAGGTTGAGGAAATCGCTGAATATCTGGACGTGACCGTCGACGAGGTGCTCGAAGCTATGGAATCGTCCTCGGCCTACACCTCGGTACCCATCGAGGCCCCCGGTGCGTCCGATTCCGACGATGCGCCTTCGATTCTCGATCGCTACGCCGACGACGACAACGAGCTCGACTTTACCGATGACCGTCTGGTGATTGAGGAGGCCATTCGCGATTTCTCCCCGCGCGAGCGCGAGGTGATCGAGCTGCGCTTTGTGAAGGGCATGACCCAGATCGAGATCGCTAAGAAGCTGGGCATCTCCCAGGTGCAGGTTTCGCGTCTGCTGCGCCGTACGCTTAAGAAGATTCAGGACAAGATTGACCCCGACGGAGTAATGGTTCGTTCATGAGTGAACACCCCCAACAAACCGATCGCGTGCTGCGCGACACCCGCATTCTGACGCTGCGCATTTGGGCCGTCGTCGGCTGCATCGTGATCGCTGCCGTCATCTTTAACCTCATGGGGATTCTGGCGCCGGTTATTGAGTTTTTGGCCGTCGGCTCCATTATTGCCTTTGTGATGTCGCCGATCACCAACTGGCTCGAGCATCATGGGGTGGGCCGTGGCATCGGCTCGCTCATCGCGCTCATTGTGGTCGTAGCCGTGCTCGTCGGTGTCGTCTGTATCCTGTCGCCGATTCTCTTTGGCCAGATCATGGAAGTCCTGAGCCGCCTGCCTGAGCAGCTACGTGTTGCGGGCAGCGACCTTAATGAGATGATCTCGCGCGCCAAAACGCTCAACAACACGCCGGTTAAGGAGTACCTGGACGATAACCTTTCTTCGCTCGTTACGGTGGCGTCCAAATATGTCTCACAGATTGCCGCCGAGCTCGGCCGCGGCGTGTTCCCGCTCATCACCAACACGGCCTCACAGCTGTTCGTGATCTTTTTGGGTCTGGTGCTTGCCTATTGGCTTGCCTGCGATTATCCCCGCATGCATCACGAGGTCTGCACCATCATCGGTCAGGAAAAGGAGACCTCGTACCGCTTTATGGTCGCGATTCTTTCGCGCTCAGTCGGCGGTTACATGCGTGGCATGGTCGTGACGTCCATCTGCGGTGGCATCCTTGCCTTTATCGGCTTTACGATCATCGGGCATCCGTATGCGGCGCTCATGGCCATCTTTACCGGCATCATGCACTTGGTCCCGGTTGTCGGTCCCTGGGTGAGCGCCGCGATTGCCACGGTGCTCGGTTTCATGTTTAGCCCGATGCTGGCGTTGTGGACCTTGGTTGTGACCATGGTGGCACAAAATGTCACCGATAACGTCATTTCACCTAAGGTCATGCAGAGTTCGGTGCAGGTGCATCCCATCATGAGCCTCACGGCCCTGGTTATTGGCTCGGCGCTTATGGGCCCCATCGGCATGGTTATCGCCATCCCGCTGTGTGCGGCCCTCAAGGGTATCTTCGTGTACTACTTCGAAAACGAGACCGGCCGCCAGCTCGTTGCCTACGAAGGCGCCGTGTTTAAGGGTACGCCGTATCGCGATGCCGAGGGCAACCCGGTCGCCGCCTATGACGCGCTTGGCGACGACACGTTCATCTATGAGTCTGAGCTCATCGGCAATGAGACCGCGCCCGAGGCCAAGGCCATGCCCAAGCCCGAGCTCGATAATTCCTGGATTAAGCTCTCGGGTCTTCAGCCCGACGCGACGGGCTTTTTCAAGAACCCCTTCGCCAAGGACGACGATTCCAATACGGACGACGACACCAAAACCGGCATCGACGGCTCCATGGATGATTCGGATTCCTAAGAGGCCCAGTTAGAATAGGCCCTGTTAGCGTTTTTTGATGTTGTAAAAGACAAGAAACACGAGCAAAGCGATTGATAAGGGGCCGGCTACATAGAAATAGAGAACGTCAATTGCGCGTAGAGGGCAACAGGCCTTATCGCCGGACATTACTGCATATAATACGTAGCCAAATGCTGGTTGGTTTGAATACCAGTGGGAGAAGGCCAAGAGCGCTAAAAGTGCTACAACCAGAAGTGCATTCAGGATAAATCGTTTGGTATTCATCGGCCGCTCCTTCCGGATGATTCTTATATAGTATTTTACTATAAAATGTTCAGCTAAAGTAAACTTACATTCAGGATAATTTGAACAACCATAAAACGATTTTTTTAATACAATATTGTTGCCACACTTAGGACATTTTCCTACAAGGGGTCCCGAGCGCTTAGTGGGAATTTGTACCCCTTATCGATACAAATTCCCCGTAGGCGCTAGGGACCTCTTTAGCTTCTTGGAAGCTGTCAGTAGTATATCTAATAATTTATCTCCATTCCCTTTAGTAACGTGTAACTTTCCAAATTTAAAAAAGCCTTGATTATCGACTTTATCCGAACACCTCCCACATTCATCCGTACATGTACGG
>NZ_QSRV01000013.1:0-306 GCF_003437235.1 Collinsella sp. TF07-1 | reverse complement strand
CCCACATTCATCCGTACATGTACGGATGAATGTGGGAACCCGATACCCTGAGGGCCGGATCGGCCGGCCCCGGGAGATCGGAGGACGGCATGTCCGGAAAGATGAAAAGGGGCTCCGCAAGGGCGGTCCCGAGGGCCTACGGAAGGCTCACGAGGCACGAGCGGGACACGGTCCAGAGGATGCTGGAGCGCAGGGCGTCGTGCAGGGAGATCGCGAGGGAGCTGGGCAGGTCGCCCTCGACGGTGAGCGCCGAGGTGTCGTCGCACAGGTTCGTCGCCGCGCCCAAGCCCAGGCGCGGCGAGCGCG
>NZ_QSRV01000012.1:49007-61374 GCF_003437235.1 Collinsella sp. TF07-1 | reverse complement strand
CGGCCGGGTTGGGCTCCGGTGGGCTCGCCGTCGCGCGCAGCCAGTACGCCGTTCACAAACACGGCCTTGGCGCGGCCGTGCGCCTCAAAGCCCTCGAGCGGCGTGTAGTCCACGGCCTGATGCTGCGTCGCGGCGCTAATCGTCCAGCGCGCCTTGGGATCCCACACGCACACGTCGGCATCGGCGCCCTCGGCAAGACAGCCCTTGTGCGGATACATGCCAAAGACGCGCGCCGGGTTCTCGCTCATCAGGCGGCACAGATCCTCGGGACCCAGCTGTCCCTCAAAGCTCGTAGCGATCGCGACGGGACGATGCTCCACGCCGGGTCCGCCGTTGGGAATCGCGCGGAAGTCGTCGCGCCCGCGGTCCTTTTGCCCGTGCAGGTTAAAGCTACAGTGGTCGGTCGCAATCGTATCGATCTCGCCGGCCACAAGCGCCTCGCGCAGTGCCGCACGGTCGCCGGCATGGCGCAGCGGCGGACTCATCACGTACTTGGCGCCCGCAAAGCCGTCCTCGCCCTGCTCCAAGTAGCACGTGTCGTCGAGCATCAGATACTGAGGGCATGTCTCGACATAGATGTTCTTCTGCCCGCGCGCTTTGGCAGCGCGAATGGCCTCGAGCCCCAGCTTGGTCGAAAGGTGCACCACGTTGACCGGAGCGTCCCCGGCCAAGTGCGCCAGATACAGCAGGCGGCTCACGGCCTCGGCCTCACACACGTCTGGACGGCTGAGCGCATGGCCCTCGGGCCCGTGGATACCCTGCTCAAACACGCGCTTCTGCAGCGCGTTGACCAACGTGCCGTTCTCGCAATGCACGCACAGGATACCGCCCACGCGCTTGAGCTCCTCCAGCACCTCGAGCGTCTCGGCATCGTCCAGGCGCAGATGGTCGTAGGCAAAGTAGGTCTTAAACGACGACACGCCCGCCTCGCGCATGGCCGAAAGATCGGCGCGGTTGCGCTCATTCCACTCGGCAAGCGCCATATGGAAGGCATAGTTGGCGGTGCAGGTGCCGTCGGCGCGATGATGCCACTCGACCAAGGCATCGGGCATGGTCACGCCGCGATCGGCCGTCGCGTAGTCCACAATGGTCGTCGTGCCGCCGCAGGCAGCCGCGCGCGTGCCGGTCTCAAAGCTATCGGCTGTCCAATCCATGCCGGTCCAGCACTGCATGTGCGTGTGGCCGTCGATAAAGCCGGGAAACACCCAACAGTCGGTGGCGTCCTCGACGGTATCGCCCTCGCCCGGCTCGATTGCCGCGGCAATCCGCACAATCTTGTCGCCCTCCATGGCAAGATCGGCGCGGCGAAGCCCCTGGGGCGTCACGAGTGCGCCGTTTTTGATGATGATCATAATTGCTCCTTATTGATTGATGCAGTTGGCCACGCGATCAAAATACGAGCAGGCGGCGATATGCTCCGTTATGCGTCGCTGTCCTTTGACGGTATCGACGTCCCACAGCTCGTAGGCACGCGCCTCGACCAGCACCACGTCGGCACGGTCCTTGAGGATCGAACCGCCGCCGTCCTTACCCTCAAGACACATAAGTGCATCGAACAGTTCCGCCGGAAAGATCACCGGGCTCGAAGGCTCACCGTTGCACGCAAGGCGCACCGGATGCTTGCGGCCACGCTCGTCAAATGCACGAACCATAGCCTCAAAAGAATCCGAACTCACGAGCGGCTGGTCGCCCGGCAAAAAGAGGCAACCTTTCCAGTTGCGTTCGACTCCCCACGAAAGCCCCGCACGGACGCTTTCGCTGCGCAGCTCGCCATCGTGCAGCACACACGGGCAATGCTTATCCTCGCAAATCCGAGCGACCTCGGGCCAACGCGTCGAAACCACAACGTCAAAGCCCCGGGGAACCGAATCAATGGTCCGGGCAATCAGCGGCTCGTCATAGATATCGGCGAGCATCTTGTTAGAGCCAAATCGCTTGCCCTCGCCCGAAGCCATAATCACGCAACCAAGTTTCATGGCGATACCTCCCCTGAAACCATCGTACCCATAACTCGCGTCGCGGGGCATCTACATCGAAAGCGCTTATCCCGCACGCCCACGATGCAAAAAGGGGCACCCCGCCGGTTGGCAGAGCGCCCCCTTTACATGGCTTACCTCAACCCAGCTTTAGGCCTGGAACCAACGGGCGGTGTTGCGCTCGTCGAGGGCCTTGAGGGTAGCGGCGGGATCGGCAACCTTCTGCAGGAACATCATGGCTGCGATGGCGTACGGCTTGTAGCTGGCCTCCTTGTACATGCCCACGCGGTGCATGTCGAAGACGTCGGCGTTGACCTCGCCGTGCTCGCAAGAGACACCAGAGATGTCGGCGGGCAGCGGATGCATAAAGATGGTGTCCTGGCCGTTGGCGGTCTTCTCCATGAGCTCGGTCGTGGAGCACCAATCCTGATGCGTAGCGTTCTGAGCGAGCAGCTCCTTCTCGAGCGCAGCGATGCCGGCGTCGTCGCCCTCGGCGTACAGGTTGGTGCGCTTCTCCATGGCGGCAAACGGAGCCCAGCTCTTGGGGATCACGATGTCGGCGCCCTCGAAGGCCTCAGCCATAGTGTTGACCTGCTTAAAGGTGGTGCCGGACTCGGCGGCGTAGCCCTTAGCGCGCTCGACGACCTCGGGCATGAGGTCGTAGCCCTCGGGGTGGGCCAGGGTGACGTCCATGCCAAAGCGGGGCAGCAGGCTGATCAGCGACTGCGGGCAGGACAGCGGCTTGCCGTAAGAGGGCGAATAGGCCCAGGTGACGGCAACCTTCTTGCCCTTGAGGTTCTCAAGGCCGCCAAACTCGTTGATGAGGTAGAGCATGTCGGCAGAGGACTGCGTGGGGTGGTCGGAATCGGACTGCAGAGAGATGAGCGTGGGACGGTGATCCAGAACGCCATCCTCGTAAGCCTGCTGGACAGACTCGGAGACCTCGGCCATGTAGGCGTCGCCCTTGCCGATGTACATGTCGTCGCGGATGCCGATGACGTCAGCCATGAAGGAGATCATGGTAGCGGTCTCGCGGACGGTCTCGCCGTGAGCGATCTGGGACTTCTTCTCGTCCAGGTCCTGCAGCTCAAGACCGAGCAGGTTGGCTGCCTTAGAGAAGGAGAAGCGCGTACGGGTGGAGTTGTCACGGAACAGGGAGACGGCCAGACCCGAATCGAAGATCTTGGACGAAACGTTGTTCTCGCGCAGCTCGCGCAGGGCGTCGGCGACGATGTAGAGCGCCTTGAGCTCATCGGTGGTCTTGTCCCAGGTGTGCAGGAAGTCGCTGCCGTACATGCCCTTAAAATCGAGGCCGTTCAGCTGCTCGACGAGCTCGGTAAACTTGGCGTCCATGTAAATATCCTTTCCAAAGATGAAACGATTGCAATGAGTAGATGTGCTCCGGCATGCGCGTGTGGCTAGAACATGCAGAGCACTATGACGAGGACCCGCTACCGTTGAGGAAGCATGGGAGATAACGACCGCGGGCCCCAAGTCAACAGGGGGTGCCGGGGACACGAGCTGTCCCCGGCTCAACAAGATCGAGGAATGGGACTAATCGATCTTGTTGTTGGTCAGACCGGCGCGGAACACGGTGGCGTCGCCATCGGCCTGGCTCGGATCGTAGAGGTTCAGGGCAGCCACATACATGGCGGCAGCGGTGACCAGGTCGTCCTTGTAGGTGACCTCGTTGGGAGCGTGAGCCTGAGACTCGGCACCCGGGCCAAAGCCGACGCAGGGGATGCCATAGCGGCCCTGGATGGAAACGCAGTTCGTGGAGAAGGTCCACTTGTCGCACAGCGGACGACCGGTGCGCTTGTCCATGCTGGGCTCGCAGCCGATGCGCTCGTCACCGAACATGGCCTTGTGGGCGTCGACGAGGGCCTTGACGTGCGGAGCGGTCTCCTTGTTGATCCACGTGGGGAAGTAAGCCTCGGTCTCGTAAACCTCGCCGGTCCAGGACGGACGGTCGTACATGTACATGGAGACCTTCACGTCGTCGCCGTACTTCTTGGCGGCCGGCAGGTTGCGGATCTCGTCCAGGCAAGACTCCCAGGTCTCACCGGCGGTCATACGACGGTCGATGGAGATGGCGCAGGAGTCAGCGACAGCGCAGCGGCTGGGGCTGGTGTAGAAGATCTGGCTGACGGTGCAGGTGCCGCGGCCCAGGAAGCGGGCGTCCTCGAAGTGCTCGGGGTTGTACTTAGGGTCGAGCATCTTGACGAGGCCCTTGATGTCGGTCGACTCGTCGCAGCCGTTGTTGTTGAGGGCGCGGACGTCGGCGATGATGTCGGCCATCTTGTAGATGGCGTTGTCGCCGCGGTCGGGAGCGGAACCGTGGCAGGAGGTGCCGTGAACGTCGACGCGGATCTCCATGCGGCCGCGGTGACCGCGATAGATGCCGCCGTCGGTGGGCTCGGTGGAAATGACAAACTCGGGCTTAATGCCGTCCTTGTTGTAGATGTACTGCCAGCACATGCCGTCGCAGTCCTCTTCCTGGACGGTGCCGACGACCATGATCTTGTAGCCCTCGGGGATGAGGCCCATGTCCTTCATCATCTTGGCAGCGTAGGTAGCAGAAGCCATGCCACCCTCCTGGTCGGAGCCGCCGCGGCCGTAGATGATCTCGTCGGTCTCGTAGCCCTCATAGGGATCGGCGTCCCAGTTCTCGATGTTGCCGATACCGACGGTGTCGATGTGGGAGTCGATGGCGATGATCTTGTCGCCCTCACCCATAAAGCCCATGACGTTGCCCAGGCCGTCGACCTTAACCTCGTCATAGCCAAGGCTCTCCATCTCGGCCTTGATGCAAGCGACAACCTCGCCCTCCTCGCAAGACTCAGAGGGGTGGCTAATCATTGCGCGAAGAAAACGCGTCATATCAGCACGATGGGACTCAGCAGCAGCCTTGATAGCGTCGAAATCGAGTTCTTTAGCCATAACAGTCAACCTTTCTACAAGGGTTTACCTACAGGTAGATATTTCAGATAGATCACTTGTGCCAAGCAGCGTGAGGTTGAGCACCCGGCAAGCAAGTAACCATAGGAGGCGGACGGAGGACTTTGCTCCGTCGCGAGTTCCGCACGAGCCGGAGAGCACTTAATGTGCTCTCCGTGCGAGCAGGACTGTCCGAGCAGGCGACCTTATGCCCCGCCCCTCGGGACGACGGGATAGATTTAAAGGAGCAGCCATGGCAGGCAAGCCGCAAACACTAGCTACGACCTCGGCATTCGAGATCTTGGGGCCCGTCATGGTCGGCCCCAGCTCATCGCACACCGCCGGCGCCCTGCGCTGCGCCCAAGTTGCCGCCAGCCTGCTGGAAGGCCGCATCACTAAGGTCACCTTTGGCCTGTGGAACTCCTTTGCCCACACCTACCGCGGCCACGGCACCGATCGTGCGCTCGTCGCGGGCATCCTGGGCCTCGACACCGATGACGAGAACATCAAGCAGGCCTTCGACCTCGCGCACGAGCAGGGCCTCGAATATCACTTTGACATCAAGGGCGACGACGCCTCCATCCACCCCAACACCGTCGACATCGACATGGTCGACGACACGGGCGCCACGGCCCAGGTCCGCGGTGAGAGCCTGGGCGGCGGCAAGATGCGCATCAGCCGCATTAACGGCGTCGGCGTCGACATCTCGGGCATGTATTCCACGCTCTTCGTGGCGCACCAGGACGTCCCCGGCGTGCTCGCAGCGCTCACGAACCTGCTCGCCTACGCACACGTGAACATCGCCTTCTGCCGCACCTACCGCACCGAAGTGGGCGGCCAGGCCTACTCCGTCTTCGAGACCGACGGCGCGCCCGACGACACCGTTATCCCCATGCTACGCAAACTCGACAATGTCGATTACGCGACCTTTATCGAGCTCCCCGGTTCTGCCTCGTCGCTCTCCCCCGGTGTCTCGGCAAAGGAGATCTTCGACGACGGCGAGCAGCTGCTCGATGCGTGCGCCGAGCTCGGCCTGAATATCGGCGCCGTTATGGCCGTGCGCGAGGCGCGTCTGACCGGCGAGGCCCACGCCGTCGCCGCCATGCGCCGCGTGCTCGACGTCATGCGCGAGGAGACCACGGCCCCCATCGCCAATCCTCAGCGCTCGCTCGGCGGGCTTATCGGCGGCGAGGCCAAGCTCGTTGATGCCACCGACCGCAACGACTTGAGCGTAAGCCTGATGGGCGCCGTCCAGACCGATGCCGTGGCCCGCGCCATGGCCGTCCTTGAGCGCTCCGCCACAATGGGAGTGATCGTCGCCGCCCCCACGGCCGGCTCCGCAGGCGTCGTGCCCGGCTGCGTGCTGGCGCTCGCCGACCATCTGCAACTGGACGATGAGCAAGTCATGGACGCCCTCTACTGCGCCGCCGCCATCGGCCTCAACCTCACCACGAGCGCCTGCGTCGCCGGCGCCGAGGGCGGATGCCAAGCCGAGGTGGGAAGCGCGGCCGCCATGGCCGCCGCCGCGCTGGTGCAGATGCTCGGAGGCACGCCTGAGCAGGCACTCGACGCCAGCTCCATCGCCCTGAGCAACCTGCTGGGCCTGGTCTGCGACCCGGTGGGCGGCCTCGTGGAGGTGCCGTGCCAAAACCGCAATGCCATCGGCGTGGCCGCGGCATTTAGCTCGGCGCAGCTTGCACTTGCCGGTATCAAGAGCCTGGTGCCGTTTGACCAGATGGCGCACGTCATGCTCTCCGTGGGCCACGCGTTGCCGGCCACGCTGCGCGAGACGGCAAAGGGTGGCATCGCGCAGGCTCCGGCCGCACTTTCGGCCTGTGCAAAATGCGGTGTGTGCGGATAGCGACAAAGAAAGACTCGAAGGTGGGACAAATGTCCCACCTCTTTTGAATGCCACCGTTTCCATACCACAAACAACTGGGTAATCGCTATAATGCAAGCCCAGTAAAAACACGATGAGCCGCAAGGCGAAATCCGAAGGATATGCATACGATGTCGCAAAACGATCGAACTCAACTGATTCCCGATCCGCAGCAGCCGAGCAGGCACACCGGCGGCGTTCAGTCGCCGCGTCCTATCGCGCGGAGCCGCGGTCAGCAGCGAGGTGCGGCAAACGTTTCCCAACGTCCGAACAAGCAGCATCAGCAGCGCCAGGCAAATGGCAATGCGCCCAAGCAGCCCCCCACGCACGCTCGAGGCGATCGCGGCCCCGCACGCAAACCCGCCGAGAACAATAAGTCGGGCAAAAAGACGACGCTCTTTGTCGTTCTGGGTCTTATCGTCATTGTCTATATCGTAGGCGTTGTAGCGTTTTCGCAGGTAGCCTACCCCAACACCACTATCGCCGGCGTCGATGTCTCGTTCTCCAACGCTTCGTCTGCCGCCACCAAGGTCAACTCGGCTTGGAAGCACTATAAGCTCACCGTGACAGGCGATGACTTTAGCTGGACCTATCAGCCCGAGTCCGATGAGCCCATTGTCGACGGCGAAGCTGCCGCAAAAGAGATTATCAGCCGCAACGAAGCCATTGTATGGCCGGTTCGCCTTGTAGAATCCTTAAGCGGCAAGACCAAAACAACCGCTAGCTCCAACGAAGTCGATCTTGATCAAGACGTCGACCTGTCCATGCTCTCCGACACCTTTGACCAAAAGCAGTTTGAGAAGGATCTGGGCGCCGCCATCGACGAGTTTAACGAGGGGCGTTCGGGCGCGTTCGAGGCCAATAGCTCCTATGACGAGCAGGCCGGCAAGTTTACCGTCGAGAAGGCGCGCTCCAACGAAAAACTCAACCGCGAGCATGTCATTAAGTATGCCGAGCTCGAGCTTGCCTCGCTGGCCGAGACCGTAGATCTTTCCAAGCTCGGCAACGATGCCTATGAGCCGCTCAATGGAACGCTGACCGATGATCAGATTCAGGCCGCATGCGATGCCGCCAACAACTTCTTGGGCGTCAACGTGACCCTCAAGCTCAACGGCGAGGATGCCGGCAAGGTTGATGGCAGCTCCGTGTTGCAGTGGATCAGCTTTGCCGATCCGGCCAACCCCACGCTCGATACGTCGCAGATCAGCAGCTGGGCAGCCGAGCTCGCCAACGGCTTTAATACCGTGGGCTCCACTCGCTGGTGGACGCGCGCCGATGGCAAGCAGTGCGCCGTCGAAGGCGGCGACTTTGGTTGGTCCATCGACAGTACCTCGCTCGCCAAGCAGGTCGAAGACGCCATTAACAACAAGCAGACCGGCGAAATCGATATCAAGTACTCCCAGAAGGCCGACACCTTTACCGCAAAGGGAGAGCCTGACTGGAAGGCATACGTCGATGTCGATCTGTCCGAGCAGCACGCGCGCTACTACGACGAGAGCGGCAATATTGTGTGGGAGGCCAACTTTATTTCCGGCAAACCGGGCGAAGACGCCACCCCCGAGGGCGTATGGCAGATCAACAGCAACGATGGCGCCAGCAAACTCATCGGTGCCAAGGACCCCGAGACCGGCAAGCCCAAATACGAGAGCCCGGTTAGCTACTGGATGCCGTTTGAGGGCAACATGATCGGCTTCCACGATGCCACCTGGCAAAACGACAAGAGCTTCGATAACGCCGAGTCGTACAAGTGGTGTGGCAGCCACGGTTGCATCAACCTGCGCCTGGCCGATGCCAAGTCGCTCCACGAGCGCATCAAAGTCGGCCTCTGCGTGGTCGTGCACTCGTAACGCAGCTAACGTCTACAACAAGTAAACAGCACGGCGACAAAACTTACAGTACCGTCATCCGCAACTTCTATACGCCCGCCTATCGCGACGGGCGTATATACTTATCGGAGCCATATCGATAAAGGAGACGCTATGTCCAAGGTCCCCACGATCAATCCGGGTCCTGACGATTCCGATCGCATGCCCCAAGATGCCACCGAGACCCTGCCGATTATAAGCGCTGCAGACACCAAGCAGCCCCAAACGAGTCTCGACGATTCGACCGATATCTCCGATGAAGAAGCCTATGCAAAGCTCAAGGCAAAGCGTGCCGAGCGTCGGCGCAAAAAGCTCATCCGACGCGGTATCGCCGTCGGTGTCGTTGTTGCCATCGCGCTCATTGCCATCATCGCAACGCTGGTCATCAACGCGCAACCCGCAGGCACCAACGGACCGGTGACCGACATGGTCACCGAAGGCACGTTTACCACCACAGTCGAAGCCAAGGGGCAGCTTAAGCCCATCTCGGCATCGGTCGTCTCCCCTTCTGTCGACGGTACGGTTGAAAAGATCAACGTGCAGGCCGGACAGAGCGTCAACGAGGGCGACGTACTCATGACCATTAAGAACGACGCGCTCGATAGCGCTGTTTCCGAGGCGCAGCGCGCGGTCGCGGCCGCCCAGGAAGACCTGAACAATGCAAAGGTGGCACTCGCGGCCGCACAGGCCGCACCGACAACGGACAGTGACGGATCGACCGGTCCATCGGACGCAAACGCCAACGCAAATGCCGTCTCGACCGCCCAGCGCAACCTCGCCTCGGCCCAGGCAGCGCTGGAACAGGCAACTGCAAAGGCGGCCGAGCGCACCGTAAAGGCCCCCAGCTCGGGCAGCATCGTGGAGCTCAACGCCAAGGTGGGCGCTACGGTAACAGGCGGCATGATCATGGGTGAAAGCGACACGAGCGGCGGCAAGCAGTGCATGCAGATCGCCGACCTGTCCAAGATGAAGGTGACGGTTCAGGTGGGCGAAAAGGATATCGCCAAAATTGCCGTGGGCCAAAGCGCCAACGTGACCTATCCCGCGTTTCCCGATATCGTGAGCCAGGGCACCGTCACGGCTATCGCCTCGGTGGCAAACTCTGACTCCGGCTCCGGTAGCGGCGGCAGCGTGACCTTTAACGTCGACATCCTCATCGAAGCACCCGACAGTCGCCTTAAGCCGGGTATGACTGCCGAGGTCTCGGTAGTGACCGAGAAGCTCGACGACGTGGTTATGGTGCCGACCATGGCGCTGATGACCGAAGATGGCGAGCACTATTACGTCAATCTGGCCACCGATTCGGAAGACAAGAAGACGCGCCGCGTGAAGGTGACCGTCGTGACGCAAAACGACAACGAAGCCGTAGTCGGCAAGACACAGATCAAGCGCGACGACCAGGGCAACGAAATCAATCCTGGCGTGCCCACAACCAAACTGCGCGACGGTGACACCCTCGTCATGGACACCGGAGCGGGCGCAACGGCTGACGGCGGCTACAGCGCGGATTCGGGCAGTATGTCTGCCGACGAGGGTATGTAATGCGTCCCGTCATCGACATCCGCAACGTGCACCGCATTTTTGAGAGCGAAGCGGGTTGCGCCCACATCTTGCACAACGTGAGCCTGGCGGTAGATCCCGGCGAGTTCGTCGCCATTACCGGCCCCTCGGGCTCGGGCAAGTCGACGCTCATGAACATCCTAGGCTGCCTGGATAAGCCGACGGCGGGCGACTACTACCTGCAAGGGCTCAACGTGGCCGAGCTTGACGATGACGAGCTCACCGAAGTTCGCGCCCTGAGCATTGGCTTTGTCTTTCAGAGCTTCAACCTGCTGCCGCGCCTGTCGGTTATCGAAAACGTCATGCTGCCGCTGGCCTACACCAACGTACCCCGTAGCCAGCGCGAAATGCGCGCCGTGCACGCGTTGCAGGCCGTCACGCTGCCCGTCGACCATTGGGACCACCGCATATCCGAGCTCTCGGGCGGCCAGATGCAGCGTGTCGCCATCGCACGCGCCCTCGTCAACGATCCGCCCATCATTTTGGCTGACGAGCCGACGGGAAACCTGGACTCCGCAACCGGAGCGCTTGTGATGGAGACCTTCCATAAGCTCCAGGAGCGTGGCAAAACCATCGTGCTTATCACACACGACCCCGGCATTGCCGCCGAGGCCGACCGTGCCATGACCATCCGCGACGGTCGTATACACGACGGCGCGTATATTCCACATACACCGCGGACCCTGCGCAGCGCCGTAGATAGCCTGCCCATGATTTCCGCCTCCGCCAACCCGCCGAAAGGAGTGGTGGCATGAGCGCCCGCGATCTCATCCAAGAAGCCCTTCACTCGCTCGAGGCCAACAAGGGACGCAGCCTGCTCACCATCCTTGGCATCGTCATTGGCATCGCCTCGGTCATCGCCATGACTTCGCTCATCGGCGGCATCCAAAACAGCCTGGTCAACAGCCTGGGCCTCAATGCAGCCCGCATGGTAGAGATCTATTCGTCCCAAGAACTCACCGATTCGGATGTGGAAAAGCTTCGCAAACTGGTGCCGCAGATTGAGCAGATCGGCATCGTCGATAGCGCCTATTCCGAGTACAAGGTCGGGGATAAAAGCTATACCGTCATGGCACACGGCGTCGATAGCGACATGCTCGATGCCGTGGGCGCCAGTAAGCTCGTTGCGGGACGTGTCTATTCACAGGCAGAGTCTCAATCAGGCTCGCGCGTGGCGCTCATCAGCCGCGGCGGCGCCGATCAGCTTTACGGCAACGAACAGGACGCACTGGGGAAAACCATCAAGGTGTCCAACGGCGAGGTGCAGATTGTAGGCGTGATTGATGGCGGCAGCGACTCCATGGGCTCGCTCACGCTGTATATGCCACGCGAAACCATCTCCGGCCTGTTTGGCGACGAGAATCCTTCATTCCCCAGCGTGACGGCACTTGCCGCCGAGGGCACAGACATGGACGAGCTCTGCAAGACCATCGAGTCTAAGGTGCGCGCGATGAAGGGCATCTCGGAGGATGATGAGTACGACAGCGTATCGGCGACCTCCATGAAAAGCGCCATCGATGCACTCAACTCGTTTATGGGCGCCTTCTCGCTCATCATGGGCGCTGTCGCCAGTATCTCACTGCTTGTCGGCGGAATCGGCATTATGAATATGATGCTTACCAACGTGACTGAGCGCATCCGCGAGATCGGTATTCGCCGTGCCTTGGGCGCCAGTCGCCGCGATATCACCGCGCAGTTTTTGGCCGAGTCCTCGGCGCTGTGCGTCACCGGTGGCCTGCTGGGTGTCCTGATTGGCTATCTGCTGGCCTGGGGCCTCGCGATGTTTGCCGCAGGATCAGGGGTTCTCAACGAGCTCGGTGCCAGTGGGGAGATCACACCGAGCTTTTCAATCGCCACGGTGCTGCTGGCCTTCGGCGTCTCCGTCGGCATCGGCGTAATCTTTGGCTTCTACCCCGCTCGCCGCGCGGCAAAGCTCAACCCGGTGGAGTGCCTACGCTACCAGTAAGCCACCACCAACAAGTTGCGGTGAATTAGGGACTGAATATGCTATCTAGCAGCAAAAACAGACACTATTTCATCGCAACTTATTGAAGGACTGTTTGCGCCAGTTCTGGGCGTCGTCCTCGAGCTATTGATGGATGACGGGCTTGTACGGGTCGAGCTTGCACGGGGCGCTCCTCCTCGCGGGC
>NZ_QSRV01000012.1:45030-48997 GCF_003437235.1 Collinsella sp. TF07-1 | reverse complement strand
CGCGGGGGCGGGGGGGCGCGCGGGCGCGGCAAGCGCCTAGCGCGCGAACTCCCGTAAGAGCGCGTCTTCCACTTCCCGAAGCGAAAGGGCCCCGCCTCCCTCGGCGGGACGGGTGACCACGATGCAGCGCGCTCCCACGTCGCGCGCGGAGGCGAGCTTCTCGGCCGTGCCGCCTACGGTTCCCGAGTCCTTGGTCACAAGCCACTGGGCGCCCACCTGCCGAAGCATCGCCTCGTTGAGCTCGCGGGTGAAGGGCCCCTGCATGCCGATGACGTGCGACGGCGAAAACCCCGCGTCGATGCACTTCGTTATAGCACCGGGCAGCGGGAGCACGCGCACGAAGAAGCGCTCCGCGAAATCGGCGACGCGCGTGTAGGGAGCAAGCTCCTTGCTCCCCGTCGTGAGAAGAGCGCGACCCGGGTTCTCGGAGAGAAAGCGCGCCGCGCAGGCGATCGACGCGACCGACACGACGCCTTTGGGCAGCGCCTCGACCGGGCGCGCAAGGCGCAGGCATCGTGCACCCACGGCGAGCGAAGCGGCCCGGATGTTGCCGCTTGCGAGCGTAGCGAAGGGGTGCGTGGCGTCGACGACGATGCGCGCGCCGGAAAGCTCGCGCTCCATGTCGGCCTCGTCGAGCCTGCCCGCATGCACCTCGATGCCCGGAAGCTCGCCCAAAAGTTCGCCTCCGTACTCTGTTGCCGCGTAGGCACGGGCGGGGATGCCCGCCCCGCTCGCCCATTCGCACAGAAGGCGGCCCTCGGTGGTGCCGGCGAAGATGCGCAGCGCCGGCGCGGATGCGGGAGCCGTCACTTCGGGCCGCCTGTGCGCGTGATCTGGTAGAGCAGCGCGTTCATAATGGCAGCCGCCACGGTCGAGCCGCCCTTGCGACCCCTCGCGACGATGGCCGGCACGCGTCGTGCGACTAGCTCCTCTTTCGCCTCGACCACGTTCACAAACCCGACCGGCACCCCAACGACGAGCGCGGGCGCGATCTTTCCCGCGTCCATGAGCTCGGCGAGGCGCAGAAGTGCTGTGGGAGCGTTGCCGACGGCCACGATGAGCGGACCCTCGATGCCGCAAGCTTTGTCCATGCTCGCAACGGCGCGAGTCGTGCCCGCGGCGCGCGCAGCCGCGGCGACATCGGGGTCGGCCATGAAGCACACGGCCTTGCAGCCGAGCTTCGCGAGCGCGGGCTTGCTTATGCCTGCGAGCGCCATGTTCGTGTCGGTGAGCACCGTGGCCCCTGCGCGCAGTGCGTCGAGCGCACAGTGCGCGGCGTCATGGGCGAACACGAGAGAATCGGCGTACGAGAAGTCGGCAGTGGTGTGGATGACGCGCTTCACGACGGGCTCTTCGAGCGGCGGGAACGTGCGGCCGCCGAGCTCTTCGGTGATGATCTCGAAGCTGCGCCGCTCGATGTCGCCGGGCGCCATCTCCTTGGAATCCATCTAGTACTCCACTCCTTCCCTTGCACATATCCCCTGAGAGTAGGGGTGTTTCTCGCACCGCATCTCGGTTATGTAGTCGGCCTTCTCCACGATCTTGCGGGAAGGCGCGCGCCCGGTGAGCGCTACTTCGACGCCGCGCGCGGACATATCGAGCGCGCGGTCCACGAGCGCCTCGTCGACAAGCCCCTTCGAAAGCGCGTCGAGCGCCTCGTCGAGCACGAGCAGCCCCTCTTGCGCGCCCTCGAGCTCGGCGAGCGCGGAAGCGAGGTTCCCATCGTGCAGCTCGCACGTCGCGGCAAGTTCTTCCGACGTCATCGACCAGGTAAACTTGTCCGACGCCTTCCCCGCGAACACGGGCACGCCGAAATGCTCAGCGAGCAGGCGCACCTCCCCGCTTTCGCCGTCTTTCAGGAACTGCACGACGACGACGCGGCGGCCTGCAGCGAGCATGCGAAGGGCGAGGCCCATCGCCGCCGTGGTCTTGCCTTTGCCGTCGCCATGATACACGTGGATCATACGCCCTCCTCGATAATGCGGTAGACATACTCCATGTCGAGCGCCCCGCGCACGACGTCGGCCAGGCGGTCAAACTCGCGTGCACGGTGATCGGCCGCGGACGACGCGCCCGCAGCACCCACGACGCTCTCGGGCAGGCCGCGCATGCGCGCGAGCGAGCGCGCGAGGGCGAGCGCAACCCCCGGTTCGTCGAACAGGCCGTGGAGATAGGTTCCGAACACGTTTCCGCAGGCCGCGCCTTCTGGTTTGCCGCCAATCGTGCCCGCAGGAGCGCAGGAGACGGTCGTTTCGCCGTCGTGAATCTCGTACCCGCGCGCCGTCATGCCGTTCCACACCGAGAACGCGCCTTGGGCGCCCGTGATGCGCAGTGCCGACTGGGCGAGGCGCTTTTCCTCCTTGAACACCGTACTTGCAGGGATGAGCCCGAGCCCGCGCGCGGTGCCAGCGCCTTCCCTGCCGTGCGGGTCGGAAAGCTCGTCTCCCAAAAGCTGGTAGCCTCCGCATATGCCGAGCACCGGCGTGCCCGCGCCCGAAAGCGCGCGTACACAGGCTCCGATGCCGCTAGCCGCAAGCCAGCGCGCGTCGTCGAGCGTGGTCTTCGAGCCGGGGAGCACCACCAGGTCGGGTCGGCCCAGATCGGTCGTCGAGGAAACGTAGCGCACGCCCACGCCGGGCACGCGCGAAAGCGGGTCGAAGTCGGTGAAGTTCGACAGATGCGGAAGACGCACGACGGCGACGTCGATGACGCCGCGCGCCTCGCGGGCAGATAGGCGCGGCGCGAGCGAGTCCTCGTCGTCCAGGTCGAGCGTAAGATACGGCACGACTCCCACGACGGGAACCCCGCACATCTTCTCGAGCGGGGCCAAACCCGGGCGCAGGATTTCCACATCGCCGCGGAACTTGTTCACCACAAGCCCCCGCAAAAGCGCGCGGTCCTCGGGCGCAAGGAGCGCGACCGTGCCGTAGAGCTGGGCAAACACCCCGCCTGGGTCGATGTCGCCCGCGAGCAGCACGGGGGAGGACACGGCGCGCGCGAGCCCCATGTTGACGATGTCGTTTTCGGCAAGGTTGATTTCGGCGGGGCTGCCGGCGCCCTCGATGACGATGACGTCGTTTTCCTCAGCGAGCGAATCGAACGCCTCCAAAATCTGCGGCATGAGCGCCTTCTTTCGCGCGAAGTAGTCCCTCGCAGCGAAGGCTCCCTGCGCCTTGCCGGCCACGATGAGCTGGCTTCGGTGGTCGCTTTCGGGCTTGAGAAGGATGGGGTTCATGCGCACGTCGGGCGCGATGCCGCACGCCTCGGCCTGCATGATCTGGGCGCGCCCCATCTCGAGCCCGTCGGCCGTGACACCGCTGTTGAGTGCCATGTTCTGGCTCTTGAAGGGAGTCACGCGTAGGCCGTCCTGCGAAAGCACGCGGCACAGCCCCGCCGCAAGCAGGCTCTTCCCTGCGTTCGACATGGTGCCCTGGATCATGATGGGCTTGGCCCTACCCACGGGTATCGACCTCCTTCGCCAAGCCTCGGCCATCCGCGCCCGCCATAGCGCCGCCGCAAGAAGCGCCGCCCCGTTCGTCGGGTTCGCCTTCGCCCGATGCACCTTCCGCCCGAAGCGCGCGGCTGAACGCCATCGCAAGCCGGGCGTTCTCCTTGTGCGTGCGCACCGCGACGCGGCACCAAAAACGGGACAGTACTGAAAACGAGTCGCACGTGCGGACCAAAACACCTTGATTATACAGGCGCTCGGGGATGTCTTTCGCCGGCGTGCGGACTAAAAGGAAGTTCGCATCCGACGGCACGACGGAAAGCCCGAGCGAGGAGAGCTCGTGGGAAAGCCACGCTCGCTCGCCTGCCAATACGTCGCGCGTGCGCGAGACGTATTCAACGTCTTCCAGGGCGGCGATGCCCGCGGCCTCGGCGACCGAGGAGACGGGCCACGCCTGCCCCGCCCGGCGAATCCCCTCGATGAGTTGGGCGTTTCCGCTGATCAGATATCCCAACCGCA
>NZ_QSRV01000012.1:33555-45020 GCF_003437235.1 Collinsella sp. TF07-1 | reverse complement strand
TTTCCGCTGATCAGATATCCCACCCGCACCCCCGCCATTCCGTAGAGCTTGGTGAACGCGGAGAGCACGGCCACATGGCGCGAACACGCGGCGCGTGCGGCCACGCTCCTTTCGCGGGCGTCGGGCGCAAATCCGAGGAAGCACTCGTCCACGACGAGCAGCGCGCCCACCTGCTCGCAGCGGCAAGCCGCGGCCTCGATCACGCTGGGGTCGACGAGGCGCCCCGTCGGGTTGTTCGGATTGCAGAGATACGCCACGTCTCCCGGCCCCTCGATCGCGCGGGCGAAGGAGGCGGGCACGTCGAAGTCGTCCGCTTCGGAGAGCGGGAACTCCTGCACGCATGCGCCGTAGTACGATGCCGCCTCCGAATATTCAGAGAACGTCGGCGCGCACACGACGATGTGTTTCGGGCGCACCGCCGCGGCGAGCCGCCAGATGATGTCGGAGGCGCCCGCGCCGCAGACAATAGTATCTTCGGGAATGCCCTGGTCGCGCGCTAGCGCGCGAACGAGGGCGAGGCTTTCCCTATCGGGGTAGGCGTCGATTCGAGAAAGCGCCTTGCAAGCTGCGGCGACGGCGCGCGGCGAGGGGCCTGCCGGATTCACGTTCACCGAGAAGTCAATGAGGTCGGAGGCGCCCCCTTCGCAAGCGATGCCGAGCGATTGCGCGCTGCCCCCATGCGTACGGGCGCGCAGGATTCCCCCGGCAGCCCGGGGCGCGGCGTGGTCTTTCCTCATGCCATCGCCCCCACGGCGAGCACGACCGCCGCGCGCGCGGCGCCGAAGACGACGAGCGCGCATACGGACGCGGCGAGCATGAGCCTTGTCGCCCGGGCGATGTCGCCCCACTCGATTTCACGGGACGCGTCGCCTATCGTCGGTTTCTCAACGAGCTTGCCGAAATACACCGCGGGTCCTGCCAGGCGCAGCCCGAGCGCGCCCGCGCACGCCGACTCGGTCTGCGCCGCGTTCGGGCTCGCATGGCGACGCCTGTCGCGGCGCCAGATGCGCGCCGCCCCGCGCGCGTCGAGCCCGACGATCGGGCACACGGCGATCATGAGCAGGGCCGATAAGCGCGAGGGAATCCAGTTCACCGCATCGTCGAGGCGCGCCGAGGCGCAGCCGAAGTCGATGTAGCGCTCGTTTTTGTAGCCCACCATGCTGTCGAGCGTGTTCACCGCCTTGTACGCCATGCCCAAGGGCGCACCCCCGATCATAAGGTAGAAAAGCGGCGCGATGACACCGTCGCTCGCGTTCTCCGCCACCGTTTCCACGGCGGCGCGCGCGACGCCCTGCTCGTCGAGAACAGACGTGTCGCGTCCCACGATGAGCCCGACGGCTTCGCGCGCCGCGACAAGGCCGCCCCTCGAGAACGCGCGGGCAACGGCCAGGCTCTGGCGGCGCAGCTCGCATGCCGCGAGAATCTGATAGCTCGCCCATGCCTCGGCCACGAAGCGCAAGCCGGAGTGAACCATGCCGCAAACATGCAGGATTCCCCAGGTCAAAAGCCCACACGTAAGCGGAAGCGCCACGGCGAGCACAAGCCCTGCGGCGCGCGTGCCCGCGGACGTTTGCGGGAATACGCCCCGCAGGCGGCCTTCGGCCCACGTGATCGCGCGCCCCATGGCGACGACGGGATGGGGAAGCCAGCGCGGGTCGCCGAAGGCAAGGTCGGCCGCGAACCCGGCGGCGACGGCAAGAATCGTCATCACCGGGCATCGCCCCCCGAAGCGGGGCGAACGTCGCGAAGGCAGCGCCCATCCCAAGTGGCGGCCCATGCGCCGCCCGGCTCGGTATGCACGTCGAAGTATCCCATTTTCGGAACAGCTAGCTCGGAGAGCAGCGCTTTCACGGTACCCGCGTGAACGACGAAGACGGCGCGCCCACTCCCCTGGGCGCGCTCCGATTCGCACGCCTCCCGAAACGCCGCGATGACGCGGCGGGTGAAATCGCTCTTGCCCTCGCCATGCGGGCAGCGCGTCTCGCACCAGGAGTCTACCCAGGCGCGATAGCGCGCATCCTCTTTAAGCTCGGCGGCGCTTCGCCCCTCGAAGTCGCCGAAATCCATCTCGCGCAGACCGGGGCACGCCATAAGCTCCGCGTTCGGGAAGAGGATGCGCGCCGTCTGGTCGGTGCGGGCCATGCCGCTCGTGATAACACGGAACACGTCACGATCGCACGCGAGGTCGCGCAAAGCGCGCTCGCCCGCACTCGACAGGGGCTCGTCGGTGCCCGCCCCGCTGTAGCGATGGTCTTCCGTGCCCGCCGTGGCACCATGGCGCACGAAGACGACTTCCAAAAGCGCACCCGCGCCCTGCGTCCCTCGAGGTGCATCGGCAAGGTTTCCTTTGATGACCTGGGGAATCCCGCACGTCATGCGCACGACGACGTCGGCGCGCGCAGCGAGCGCGCATCCCAGGCGCCCCGCGCGCTCGCGCCATTGGGCGTCTTCCGCACTCATGGGGACGACCCCCGAGCCGACCAAGGGCAGAATCACTGCGTCGAAGCCGATCAGCCGCTCGAGCGCCCGGTCAGCGTCGAGCGCGCGTACGAGTTCCTCAGCATGGTATGCGACGCGGCCGGCAAAAGCCGCGGGCACGCCGCCCTCCGCAAGCTGCGCCGCGTCGACGAAATCGTCCGCCGCGAACCCGAGTTTTTCGCGCACGAAGGTCCTCTTCCCCGAATGCGCGCCACCTACCACGAGCATCATAGGAGCATGCCCCCCACCACCAGCATGGCAAGCATCGCGAGCTCGGCCCATTGCAGAAACCATCCGGCCAAATCCCCCGTCACCCCGCCGAAGCGGGACAGGGCAACATGGCGGTACCACGCGAGCACCAAAAGCCCCGCCACCGCCATAAGGGCGCCGACGGCCTGAGCGCACGCGACCATCCCTGCAGCCGAAGCCGCTGCGAAAGCGTAAAGCGGAACGACGATCGCCGCGCGCTTCTTCGCAGGCGAGAGCCCCGCGGCCATGCCGTCCGCCCGCGCGGCAGGCCAGTATTCAACGGCGAGCCCCGAAAGCGAGCGGGAGAACACGAGCGAGCACAGAAGCGCGAGGAACGCCCCCGCCGTAAGCGGCAGCGCGGTGAACAGGGAAAACTGCAGAATAAGGAACACAACAACACCGATGACCCCGAAGGCGCCCGCCCGCGGGTCGTGCATGATCTCGAGCTTTCGCTCGCGCGGGGCCCAACTTGCAAGCGCATCGGAGGTGTCGCAGAGCCCGTCTAGGTGGATGCCTCCCGTCACCGCCACAGGCAGCGCCACGAGCACGGCCGCGACGATGGTCGCGGGCACGCCGAGCAGGTTCGCCACGTACCCCCACGCCGTCATGAGGAAGCCTTCCGCAAGGCCCACCAGGGGAAACACGGCAAGCGCATGGGTTGACCCGAAATCGGTCCAGGCCGATTTCGGGACGGGGATGCGCGAGAACGTTCCGAACGCCGCGCCGATTGCCTCTACTATCTTCACCTTGTAGGTCCTTCGCCTTTCATACACACGGGAATCCCGCATACCACTTCGACTGCGCGATCGGCCAGCGCCGCCACACCCGCGTTCACGCGCGCGAGCGCGCGCCTCCATGCCTCGGTCCCTTCATCGTAGCGCATCCCATCGGCGAACACGTCGACGGTGACCACCACCGTATACGCAGCGGCCTGAGCGAGCCGTTCAATGCCTCCGAGCACCTCGCGCGCCGCAGCGTCGGGGTCACGTGGGGACAAGCCGCCTTCCGCGAAAAGCTCGTTCGCAACCAGGTTGCCCACGTCCTCCAAAAGAAGCGTGCAGCCGCGCGGAAGCCCGGGCACTGCGGCGCCCACGTCACGCGAGCACTCGAGGGTGGAAAACCCCTTGCCCTCGCGCAGCGACCGATGGCGCGCGATGCGGCGGGCGCCCTCTTCCCCGAAGGGCTCCATCGTTGCCAGGTACACGCGGGGGCCGTCGTGCCCGAGGCACAGGGACTCGGCGTAGGCGCTCTTGCCGCTCGCGGCGGCGCCGATGACAAGTGTCACCGTCATTTCCCGGCCTCGAAATGCTCGTACGCAGCCATACCAGTCGCCGTGAACGTCTTCCCATCCCGGTACACGCGCAACGCCGAATCCAGAAGGGGCAGATACGCCATGGCGCCCGCGCCCTCGCCCAAGCGCATGCCTGCGTCGAGTGGTGCCTTTATGCCGAGCTCGCGAAGGAGCTCCTGGCTTGCGGGTTCGCTTGATGCGTGGGTGCCCACGAGGTAGCCCAAGGCGTTGGGGCACAGGCGCGCCGCGCACAGGGCCGCCGTGCAGGATATGACCCCGTCGAGGAGCGCCGGCGCCTTCGAGGCCGCGGCCCCCAGGTAGAAGCCGCACATCGCCGCGATGTCGAAGCCGCCCACCTTCGAGAGCACGTCGATTGGGTCGGCGGGATCGGGCGAGTTCGCGTCGATAGCACGCTCGACCACGTCGCGCTTGCGCGCGAGTGAGGCGTCCGAGAGCCCCGCGCCGCGCCCGACGAGGCTCCGCGCTTCCGCCCGGATGAGCACTGCGGCCACCGCCGCAGAGGTGGTCGTGTTGCCGATGCCCATCTCGCCCGCGGCGAGAAGGCGCACGCCGGTGCGGGCAAGCCCGCACGCGACGGCGATTCCGACCTCGATCGCGCGCACGGCCCCATCGCGAGACATAGCGGAACCGTGCGCGATGTTGCCGCTCCCCCGCCGCACGTTCGCGCGCACCATGCGCGTGTCTTCTATACCCCGGGCCATACCCACGTCGACGGGCACGACCTCGGCACCCGCGAACGCCGCCATGCGGCAGGCGCTCGTGGCCCCCTCGCACATGTTGCGCGCGACGGCTCGCGTCACGTCTTGCCCGCTTTGCGACACGCCTTCGGCAACGACACCGTTGTCGGAGAAGAATACCGCGAGCGCACGGGGAAACTCGGCCACCTCGGCGCTCCCCTGAGCTGCGGCGATACACGCGACGGCGTCTTCAAAGTCGCCCAATCCCCCCAAGGGGTGCGCGATGGAGTCCCACGCGGCGTACGCGGCGGCGCGGGCGCACTCGTCTGCGGGCTCGATCCGGGGGAGCGTGGCTTCGAGCACGGCGCCCGGCGCCGACGAGAACGCGCGCTCGACTTCCTCGCGGATGCAGGCGAGCGCGGTTTCGGTTGCTTCAGCCATGCCGTCTCCTCTCTGCAAACGACGCTGCGGCAGACGCGAACGCGCGCGCAACGTCGGGGTTCGCAGGATAGTACACATGCGGGAAGCCCGCAACCAGGGACGGGGTGGTCGACATGCACGGCCAGCCCTTGTCGCGCCGGGGCTTCTGCGCCCAGAAGTCGCCGCCCGGGCAGGTGGACTGCCAGTAGTGGAACTCGTGCGCGTGGATGCGTGTGCCGCGCGGCCCGTAGAGCCCGTCGCGTTGGGAAGTGAGCTCCACGTACCCGAAATGGGACAGCCTTCCCCCGTTCTCGCTCGCGCCCTCAGGGGCGCCCGCAACAGGCCAGCGCCGCCCCTCGCTATCGGCGATTTCGCGCTGCAGGTACAGAAACCCACCGCATTCGGCGACCGTCGGCATGCCGAATTCCACCGCGCACCGCACCGCCTCGCGCATCGGCGCGTTCTCGGAGAGCTGCCGCGCATGGAGCTCCGGGTAGCCGCCCCCCAGATAGAGGGCGCTTGCCCCCCGGGGCAACTCGCTATCACACAGGGGGCTGAAAAAGGCCAGCTCGCAACCCAGGTCCTCGAGCGCGCGCAGGTTCTCCTCGTAGTAGAACGAGAACGCCTCGTCACGCGCGACGGCGACGATGGGCCGCGCTCCCGCGATCGGCTCCAACCGGTAAGGTTCCTCGCGGATATCGGGTGCCGTCGCCGCTATTTCAAGCAAGCGGTCGACGTCGACGCTCTTTTCCACCAGCTCGGCCATCTTGTCGATGCGCGCGGAGAGCTGCTCGACCTCGTCGGCGGTCACAAGCCCCAGATGCCGGCTTTCGAGCGAGAACGCCTCGTCGGCGGGGATATTCCCCAAAACCGCGATGCCCGTGTGCTTCTCGATCGCAGGCGCCGCGTAGGCGCAGGCAGCGGCGCTCGTCTTGTTCAGCACGACGCCGCGCACGTTCGCACAAGGCAGGAACTCGGCGATGCCGCGGATTACGGCGGCGAGCGATAAAGACGCCCCGCGCCCGTTCACCACTAAAACGACCGGCGTTTCCGTGTCGCGCGCAACCTGATAGCTGCTCGCGTCGGCCACGCCGGGCGCCATGCCGTCGTAGAAGCCCATGACCCCCTCGAGCACCGCGACATCCGCGCCCGCGGCGCCGCGTGCGAGCAGGGCGCGCAGCGTCGGGGCGTCGGTGAAGAAGCCGTCTAAGTTGCCCGAGCGCGCACCCACGACGCGGCGATGAAAGAGCGGGTCAATGTAGTCGGGGCCGCATTTGAAGGCCGCGCACGCAAGACCACGGCGCGCGAGCGCGCGCAGGAGCGCGCACGTTACGACCGTCTTGCCGCTCCCGCTCGAGGGCGCAGCGACCATGAAGCGCGGGATGGACGTAATCACCGGGCGCCGCCTTCCCCACCTGCGGCGTTGCAATTAGCAAGCGAGACCACCTCAACGGATGGGTTCCCCTCCGCAGAGGGGTCCTCGCCGACAGGCGATTCAGCAAGCGCCCCGACTTCGGCAAGCTCCTCGGCATCCGCGGCCGCACCACGCGCGCTGACGAGGAACACGGGGTTTTGCGCCTTCATAAGATGGTGCGAGCCTACAGCCTCGGCGCGGGCGGCCGACACCTGGCACGCCTCGAACCCCTTAAAGCGCGAACCCGAGAGGAGCGCGCACGCCTCGGTGAGCGTCTCAACGGTGACGCATGGCACGCACAGGCGAACCTGCGAGTTCTTCTCGAGAGCCGCCTCCACGATGGAGGGAAGCTCGCCCGCGCTCCCGCCGACGAACACGGCGTCGGGGACGGGCAGTTTCGCGAGCGCTTCGGGGGCGACACCGGGGACCGCATGCACGTTGCCGCACCCGAATGCATCCGCGTTCTCTCGGATGAGCCGCACGCCGGCCGCGTTGCGCTCGACCGCCCATACCGACCCCGCTCGCGCGACGAGCGCCGCCTCGATCGACACGCTCCCCGTGCCGGCGCCGACATCCCACACGGTGTCGGTCGCGGTAAGGCGCAGCTTCGCGAGCGCGACGGCGCGCACCTCCTGCTTGGTCATGGGAACGTCGCCGCGGATGAAGAGCTCGTCGGGAATGCCCGAGGAAGCGTACGGCCAGCGGGAGCTCGCGGCGCGGAATGCGCCCGCAGAGACCGCCACGAAAGAAGCCGCCGCGGGCGCAGACGCGCCGGCCGGCGCCTCGGAGGCTGCGCTAGAGCCCGCAGGCGACCCGGCGCAGTCTGTGAACTCGATAAGCATCACGTTCAAGTCGTCGAACGTCTGACCTGCGATTTCACTTGCGGTCGCGCAGGTGATGCGCTCGTCGGGGTACGACAGGCGCTCGGCCACCGTCACGCGTGCGTCCCCGAAGCCCGCCTGCACAAGCTCGCCCGAAAGTCGCGAGGGGTCTTCCCCGCCCGACGTGGCGAGGAAGAGCTCACCTGCGCGCTCGGCCTCGGCCACAATGTCGCACGCCACGCCGTGAGCGCTCACGAAGCGCCAATCCTGCCATGGACGCGCGAGGCGCGCGGCGAGATACGACGCTGAGCTTATGCCGGGAATGACGCGCACGTCCACCTGCGCGTCGCCGGAGAGCGCCTCCACCAAGCGGCGCGCGCCGCTGAACAGCCCCACATCGCCCGTCATCACGACCACGGCGCGCTGCCACGACGCCGCATCGGTGAGCGCGGCGACGATGTCCGCCGTCTTAACGAGCTCGCATCTCACCACGTCGGGCGGCACGTCGATGCCGACGAGCGCGCGATGAGCGCCGATGACCACGTCGGCGATGTCGATCGCGTCGAGCGCCGCGCGCGAGAGCAAGTCGGGGTTTCCGGGCCCCGCCCCGATGATCGTTACCTTTCGCATGGAATCTCCCGATACCCGCGCGGCGTGACCATACGGCCGCCTACGCGCTTCGTGTCCGCGTTGCCGACGAACACGGTAGTGAACATGTCGGCGTCGAACTCCCCCAGCTCGGAGAGCCTGCACATGCCCGATTGCTGCCCCTCGCGCCCGATGTTGCGTACCCAACCGCAGAGCGTGTCGGGGGCCTTCCATTCGAGCATAATCTTCGCCGCGCGCGAGAGCCTGTCGGCGCGCTTTCTGCTGCGCGGGTTGTACAAACAGATGCAGAAGTCGGCGCTCGCCACGGCGGCGAGCCTGTGCTCGATGACCTCCCACGGCGTGAGCAGGTCGGAAAGCGACACGACCGCGAAATCGTGGGCAAGCGGGGCGCCGAGCACCGCCGACCCGCTCTGAGCCGCGGTGGCCCCGGCGATAACTTCCACGTCTACATCGGGGTAGTCCTCCGCAAGCTCCAGCACGGGGCTCGCCATGCCATACACGCCCGCGTCACCGCTGCACACGAGCGCCACCGCTTCTCCACTCTGCGCGCGCGAAAGCGCCACGCGGCACCGTTCGACCTCGTGCATCATCGGCGTCGCGAGACGCGCCGCGTCGGGCACGGCGGCGAGCGCGAGCTCCACGTATTTCGTGTACCCCACAACGATGTCGACCGCCTCGAGCGCGCGCCGAGCCGCAATCGTCATGCCGTCGGGGCCGCCCGGGCCGATCCCCACTACGAAGAGCTTTCCCATCACCGCTCCTTAAACGAAAGTTCGATAGTTACCTTGGAAAACGCGACGGTCACGCCGCCGTGAGCGAGCTTCGGGAAGATAAGTATGCCCCCGTCCGCGAGCGCCGCACGCTCGCACACGTTGTCGACTCCCACCGTCGCGCGCACGAAATCAGATGGCGAAACGCTGCCTTCGACCTGCGACAACTCCTCTGCGGAATACGTCGCGAGCGGGATATTGCGCGCGCGGCAGAAGGCGAGCAGACCCTCCTCGCGCGCCTTCACGTCGATCGTCGCCGCCTCGCACACGGCCGAAGGCGAGATACCCGCCTGCCCGCACGCGAGAAGAAACGCCTCCCCGATCGCTTCGGCGCACGCACCGCGGCGGCACCCTATGCCCACAACGATGCAGGGCACGACAAGGCGAAGCGGCTCGGGCGCAGGCGCCTGAGCCCGCACGCCCGCCGGCTTCCCCGTCTCACCGGCGGGTACGACCTCGCCCGTTGTCTCCGCCGCGCGAACGGACGCACCTGCATTCGCGCCAGCGAACGGCGACACGACGATATCGGCCCGAGCGCGGTCGGACGCAATGTCAACCCCCTCAGGCGGCTGTCCCGAAATCGGCATGTCGGAATAGAGCGCCACGCGCCCGCCCGAAAGCAGCCGTGCCGACACTCGCTTGATAGCCTCGGGATTCGAAACAGCGAGCCCCGCACAGCGCGCCCACGTATCCACCGCCCACACGCCGCGGACGTCGGTCGCCGTGGTGATGACGGGGATGGCCCCTGCCGCGCGTGCCACAGTTTGCGCAAGCTCGTTCGCACCGCCCAAATGCCCCGACAAAAGTGGGACGGCAAAGCGCCCCGCCTCGTCGATCACCACAACCGCGGAATCGGTTGCCTTCGAGGCGACATGCGGCGCGATCGCCCGCACGGCGATGCCCGCCGCGCCCACGAACAGAAGCGCGTCCGACGCTTCCCACGCGAGCGCCGTCCATGCGCGCAGGTCGGCCTTCCCCTCGCCGAACCCGCGCGAAACGGAAACGTCCCAGCCAGGGTCATCCTCACCTGTCTGCGCGCAATCGGAAAGCGCGCGTGCGGTGCGCTCCGCCAACGCATATCCCCTCTCAGTGAACGCTATGCAGGAAACCCTCATCTAGCGCACCACCATCGTCGAGAAGTAGCTGCCCCGATCGGGCACATCGTCGAGCGAGCGGTACACGCGCTCGCCCGGAAGCCCACAGTCCTCTACGAGCTCGGAACCGTCGAAGGCGCCCTCCTCGCGAAGGATGCGCTTCGTGTCCGCAAGCGAGCGGCGCGCCTTCATGACCACCTTCGTCCCCGGCCAGCCGATTGCGCGGCGCACGTCGTCGTAGCCGCCGGACACGATGTGCAGAGGCGACGACATCTCGGGCGTGAGGTCGCGCTCGAGCGCTGCGGCGACCGCGCAGAAGCTCGGCACGCCGGGAATGGCGCGCGCCTCGAACCCGCGGGCGCGCACGTCGGGCGCTATGCGCTGGAAGGTGGCGTAGATGCTTGGGTCCCCCAGGTTCAGCAGCGCGACGTCGCGGGCCGCATCCAGGTGCGCGACAAGCTCGCGAACAAGCGAGGCATGCTCGGCCGCGCGGCGCTCGGCGTCGCGCGTCATCGAGAATCGCACGGGGATCACCGTCTTGCCTGTAAGGTCGACGGCGCCGAGCACGATGTCGAGCGCGACCATGACCCCGTCCGCCGTCTGCGGTGCGGCGATGACCGGACACGATTCGATTGTGCGGACGGCCTTGATCGTGAGCAGCTCGGGGTCGCCAGGCCCCGTGCCCACCCCGTACAGCACGCCTTTACTCATACGTCGCCCCCAATTCCCCGATAACTGCATCGGCGCCCGACGTGCGGAAAAGCTCACAGCGCTCGGCGTCGAACACGACCGCGGCGATGTCGCATGCGCCCGCCGCGCGGCGGCGCAACCTGTCCTCGATTGCCGCAGCGAGCGAGGCGCGCGCAGCGTCCCCCACGCCGGCGGCCTCGATTACCTCGAGCGCCGCCGTGGTCGTGACCGACGACATGATCTCGCGCACGGTCTTCGCGCCCGCGCCGGCCAAGGCCGCGTGGGCGGCCAGAATCTCCGCGCGGCAGTCGGCGGTACGCGAATGGGTGTCCATGATGCCGCCCGCGACCTTCACCAGCTTGCCGATGTGTCCCACAAGAAGGACATTGGTAAATCCCTCGCGAACGCAGCAATCAATCGCATCGCCCACAAAGTTGGAGATGAAGACCACCGGCGCACCGTTTAGGTGGAAATGCCCCGAGATGAACTGCGCGCCGTAGTTGCCGGGCGTGAGCACGACTCCGCGCCGCCCCATAGCCGCATGCTGCCGGATCTCGAGCTCGATGCTGTCGCGCAAGGCAGCGAGGCTGCGCGGCTCGACGATGCCCGTCGTGCCCAGGATGGAGATGCCGTCCTCTATCCCCAGGTGCGGGTTGAAGGTCTTTTCGGCAAGGGCAACACCCTCGGGTACCGAAATCGTCACAGCAATATTTCCAGAAAAGCCGTGCGCGGCGCACACCTCGCGCACCGCCGAAGTGATCATCGCGCGCGGTGTCGCGTTGATGGCGGCCGCCCCCACCGGCTGTTCGAGCCCGGGCAATGTCACGCGCCCCACGCCCACGCCGCCATCGACGGAAACTTCCGATTCGCGCGCGGGCACGCCCTTGCTGCCCGCAGCGCCCGTGCCCGACCCCGCATGTTCCACGCGCGC
>NZ_QSRV01000012.1:0-33545 GCF_003437235.1 Collinsella sp. TF07-1 | reverse complement strand
CCCCCCGTGCCCGACCCCGCATGTTCCACGCGCGCGTACACGAGTACGCCGTCGGTCACATCGGCATCGTCGCCTGCGTCCTTTCGCACGGCGCACTGGGCGCACCCCTCGCCGATACATGCGTCTACCACGTTCGCCTCGACGGGCAGCCCGCCGGGGGTGACGATCGACACGCGGCCGACGGGCTTTCGTGACAAGAGCATCTCACAGGCCGCCTTCGCCGCGAGCGCGGCGCAGCTCCCCGTGGTGTAGCCGCAGCGCAGGCGGGTCGTCCCGGTATATATGTAGTGCTCGAAGGCCACGCTAGCTGCTCGCCTTTCGATACCCTGTGGCAAACGAAGGGTCGTAAAGCTTGCTGCGCTCGTACGACTCCGCTTGCGCGCCGATGTGCGCAAGCCCGCCACGAGCTCCGAGCACGCGGCCCACCACCACGAGCGCCGTGCGGTCGATGCCCTCTCGCGCGCCCGCATCGGCGAGCGTGCCCACTGTGCAGCGCACCACGCGCTCCTCAGGCCAGGTCGCCTTGTACACGAGCGCCGCCGGCTCGTCGGAGCTGCGGCCCGCGCCCAAAAGCTCGGCGGAAAGCTCGGCGAGCATACCCGAGCTCAGGAAGATGACCATAGTCGAGCCGCTTTCCGCCATGGTGCGCATGCCCTCGCCCGCGGGCATGGGGGTACGTCCGGAAAGCCGCGTGATCACGACCGACTGGCTGATTCCCGGCAGCGTGTATTCCTGGCGAAGCGCCGCCGCGGCACCGCAAAAGCTCGACACGCCGGGCACCACCTCGTAGTCCACGCCGCACGCGTCGAGCGCGTCCATCTGCTCCTGGATGGCGCCGTACAGGCACGGGTCGCCCGTGTGCAGGCGCACCACTTCCTCGCCCCGCGCATCTGCCGCGCACATCACGTCGAGCACTTCCTCCAAGGTCATGTGCGCGCTGTCGTAGACGACGCAGGATTCCTTGCACTCGGCGAGCAGCTCGGGATTCACAAGGCTTCCCGCCCAAACGACTACGTCGGCCGCGCGCAGAAGGCGCGCCCCGCGCAGCGTGATAAGGTCGGCGGCGCCCGAGCCTGCGCCAACGATATGAATCATCCGAGCCTTCCCTTCCCGTTTCTCATCGCAACCGTTTACGCCGCCATTCGCGCAGCGGGCAAAACACGGCGCCCGAAGCGGCAATCGGCGCAAATACGCAGGCAGGAGGCGCAATGCCGCCCGCCCTGGCTTTGACACGTTCACAAGTGCCCACTATCATAGTAAAAGATTCGGCAACGAGCATATGACAATCGGATAAAAGGAAATGACCGGCGCGGCGTCCGCACAGCCCGCGCTGGCTTGCGGAGGGAACCAGGTGGGAATCCTGGGCAAGGGACATTACTGTATAGGACGCGCGGGCGAACCGCCTCGCGCCCCAAGCCAGACTGCTTCGCCTTTTCCTCACGGCATCGCCGTGGCGTTAGCTCCTTGTGAACCCCGAGGGGTGCGCTTTTCTTTCGCTTGTGCCGACAAGCAACTGTCGCCGGGGGACCGGCAAACCGAGGAAAGGAAAAACCATGTCCGACCAGATGTCACGCCGCAGCTTCATGGGCGCCGCAGCAACCGGAGCCGTCGCGCTCGCCGGAATAGCGCTCGCGGGCTGCTCCAGCACCTCCGCAAGTTCCGAGAAATCGAGCGAAAAGGAGAAGGCCGTGAAGCCGGTCATCCTCGTCACGAGCTTCGGCACGAGCTACAACGACTCGCGCCACATCACCATCGGCGCCATCGAAGACGCTATCCGCGAGAAGTACTGGCAGGACTACGACATCCGCCGCGCCTTCACCGCGCAGATCATCATCGACAAGCTGAAGAAGCGCGACGGCATCACGATCGACAACATGACCGAGGCGCTCGACCGCTGCGTGAAAGACGGCGTGAAGGAAATCGTCGTGCAGCCGACGCATCTCATGGGCGGCCTGGAATACACCGACGTGAAAGACGAGCTCGACAAGTACGCCGACAAGTTCGACAAGATCTCGCTCGGCGACCCGTTGCTCACCTCCGACGACGACTACAAGAAGGTGGCCGCAGCCATTAAGGAGAACATGGCGTCCTTCGACGACGGCAAGACGGCGCTGTGCCTCATGGGCCACGGCACCGAAGCCGATTCCAACGCCGACTATGCCAAGATGCAGGAAGTGTTCAAGAACGAGGGCTTGACGCAGTTCTTCGTCGGCACCGTCGAGGCTGAACCGACCTGCGAGGATGTTATCGCCGCCGCGAGCGCCGCAGGCTACAAGAAGGCCGTGCTCGCGCCGTTCATGGTGGTCGCGGGCGACCACGCGAACAACGACATGGCAGACGAGACCGACCCCGACAGCTGGGCTGCGAAGTTCGTGGCCGCCGGCTTCGAAGTGACGTGCCTGCTCCAGGGTCTGGGACAGAACGTCGCGGTCGACGACATCTACGTCTCGCACGTGGACGACGCCATCGCCAAGCTGTAAACTCGCCGCGCACGGGGGCACCGGTCGCGTCCCCGTGCAACGGGCATGCGCCTTTCCCCGACTGACGACGCATGCCCGTTGCATTCGCATCCCGCCCGCCCACCGCACGGCGCGGGCGGTCGAAGCGATTGAAAGGAACCCCTCCATGTTGAAGAAAACCCTCGTCTTCGCCCTGTCGGCGGCGCTTTTCGCGTTCTCGCTCGCCGGCTGCGGCGGAAATTCAAGCGGCAGCGCAAAGGCAAGCGATGCCGATTCCCAGGAAAAGACCGAACAGGCGGCCGATGCGCCCGAGGGCGCAAGCGCTGCCCCCATTACCGCCGACAAGGTGGCTGACGGCACCTATCCGATCACCGTAGATTCCAGCTCGAACATGTTCAGGATTGTGGACGCCCAGCTCATCGTGGAAAACGGCTCCATGCACTGCGTGATGACGCTTTCCGGCACGGGCTACGGCAAGCTCTTCATGGGCACGGGCGACGAGGCTGCCGCCGCAAGCGAGGCCGACTTCATCCCCTATGTGGAAAACGCGGAAGGCAAGTACACCTACGACGTGCCCGTTGATGCGCTCGACGAGGACACCGCCTGTGCCGCGTGGAGTATTAGAAAAGAGCAGTGGTACGACCGCACACTTGTGTTCGAATCCGCCGGCGTCGATCTGCGCGCCGACGCACTGAAGTAACGCCATGCGGTCGATTCTTCCCAAGGGGGAAAACAGGAAGCTCCACAGCATCGCGGCGCGCGCGATCGCCTGCGTTCTCGTCGCCCTGCTCGCGCTTCCCTTCGCGGGGTGCAGTGCGAGCCCGAACGCGACCGGTGGCACGGCGGGCTCTCAGGAATACACGGTGAGCGTCTCGCTTTCCGGCGGGTCAGGGCGCGCAAGCATCGCCTCACCCACCACAATTGTGAAGGATGGCGACACCTACACCGCGACCATCACCTGGTCGAGTTCGAACTACGACAAGATGACCGTCGACGGCGTGGACTACGCGCCCGTAAACGACGGCGGCAACTCCACGTTCGAGATACCCGTCACGCTCGACGAGGACATCGCCGTGTCGGCCGAGACCGTCGCCATGTCGACGCCGCACACCATCGACTACACGCTCCACTTCGACTCATCCACCATGAAGGAGAAATCGGGCGACGATGCAAGCGGCGGCTCCCCTGCGGGAACGGCTTCAAGCGCCGCGGCCGACTTCCACAACGCCGATTTGGGCTGCGGCTGGGAGCCGACGGGGGCGCTTCAGCTTGAATACGCCGAGCACTTCACTGTCGACGAGTTCGAAGGCGGTCTGCGGCTTATCTGCGTTTCGAATGGGGAGCGTTTCCTCGTGGTGCCGCAAGATGCGAAGGTACCTGATGGGTTGAGCTCCGACATCGCGGTCATAAGGCGCCCCGCCGACAAGGTGTACCTCGTGTCGTCGGCGACGATGTGCCTGGTCGACGCGCTCGATGCGAACGACAATATCATCATGTCGGGCACGAAGGCCGACGACTGCTCGGTCGTGGGCTTCAAAAGCGCACTCGAAAGTGGGGCGATCGCCTACGGCGGCAAGTACAGCGCGCCCGACTACGAGCGAATATCGGCCTCGGGCTGTACGCTTGCCATCGAGAACACCATGATCAACCACACGCCCGATGTGAAGGAAAAGCTGCAGAAGCTCGGGCTCGTCGTGCTCACCGAACAGTCGTCGAGCGAGCCCGAAGCACTCGGGCGCGTCGAGTGGATTAAGCTTTTCGGCGTCCTGTTCGACAAGGAAGACGAGGCCGCGCACCTGTTCAACGAGCAGAAGGCCCGCGTCGAGCAAACGTCGGGGCTCGCGTCGTCAGGTAAAACCGTGGCGTATTTCTACATTAACTCGAACGGGGCCGCCGTCACGCGGCGGGCGGGCGACTACGTGGCGCAGATGATCGAGCTTGCAGGCGGCAGCTATGCGCTCGATGACGCGCAGACGGCGTCGACGTCAGGTTCGTCAGTAACGCTCGAAATGGAGCGCTTCTACGCGACGGCGAAGGATGCCGACATCATCGTCTACAACGGCACCATCGACGAATCGGTTGCCACCTTGAACGACTTCGTAGGCAAAAACGCGCTATTGTCGCAGTTCAAAGCCGTGAAGAACGGCAACGTCTGGGTCACAAGCGCCGACATGTACCAGCAGATGACTTCTACCGCCGACATTATCGACGAGCTGCACGGGGCGTTCACCGGCGATGACGCGAGCGACTTCCATTATCTGAGGAAGCTCGGTTAGCGCCATGAGAAGCCGGCTTTCCATGGCATACGACGAATCGGGGCGCGCCGCGCGGTGTCGCGTCGTGACGGCGCTGCTCGCTGTTGCCCTCATCGTGCTCGTCGGGGCCAACCTGTGCATCGGGAGCGTGCTCGTGCCCGCAGACCACATCCCCGGCATCCTTTCGGGCGGCGCGGCCAATTCCATGGAAAGCCAGGTCATCTGGGAGATTCGCCTGCCGCGCGTGCTTTCAGCCGTGCTTCTCGGCGGGGCACTTTCGCTTTCCGGGTTCCTGCTGCAGACGTTTTTCAACAACCCCATCGCCGACCCGTTCATCTTGGGCGTCTCCTCGGGCGCAAAGTTCGTCGTCGCGCTTACGATGATCGTACTTCTAGGCGCGAACCAGGCCATGTCCTCGCCGGCCATGGTGGCCGCAGCGTTTCTGGGCTCGCTTATCACCATCGGCTTCGTGCTCCTCATCGCACGGCGCATAAGTTCCATGGCCATGCTCATCGTGGCGGGCGTCATGGTGGGATACATCTGCTCGGCGGCGACGAACTTCCTCATCGCCTTCGCCGACGACCAGTCCATCGTGAACCTGCACAACTGGTCTTTGGGTAGCTTCTCGGGTTCGAGCTGGGACGACATCGCGGTCATCGCGGTCGTGGTGATCACCGTGAGCGCATGCGTATTCGCGATATCGAAGCCCCTTTCCGCCTTCCAGCTGGGAGAAGCCTACGCGAAAAGCGTCGGCGTGAACGTCGAACGCTTCCGCGTGGTGCTCGTCCTTCTAGCGAGCATGCTCTCCGCCTGCGTGACCGCGTTCGCTGGTCCGGTGTCGTTCGTAGGCATCGCGGTTCCGCATCTCGTGAAGTCGGCGCTAAAGTCGTCGAAGCCCATCCGCGTGATTCCTGCGTGCTTCTTGGGAGGCGCCATCTTCTGCGCGGGCTGCGATTTGATCGCGCGCACGCTGTTCTCTCCCGTCGAGCTTTCCATCAGCGCCGTCACCGCCATCTTCGGCGCTCCGGTGGTTATCGCGCTCATGTTGAAGAAGCGGGTGAGGTAGATGGGGGAATTCGTGCCGCGGCCCAAAACGCTCGGAGGGGACATTCCATGCTTAGACAGTCCTGAGCTCGCACGAAAGCGCCAGAAGGCACTTTCGGCTCGTGCGGAACTGCGCGCGGAACGCCTCTTCCGAGCGGAGCCGAACCTCGAAACTACGGTCGAAACGCAGGCTGACGGAGCGCCGCTTTTCCACATAAGCGACCTGTCGGCGGGCTACGACAAGAAGGTCGTAGTCGGAGGCGTCGATCTGGAGGTTCGCGCGGGCGACGTCGTGGCGCTCATCGGGCCGAACGGCTCGGGCAAGTCGACCATCTTAAAAACCATCACACGCCATCTGGCACCGCTTGCCGGCGCGGTCGAGCTCGACGGGCGGGAGATTTCCCGATGGAAGACGGCGGAGTTTGCAAGGAACCTTGCCGTTATGCTGACAGATCGCCCCCGGACCGAGCTCCTCACCTGCCGCGATGTCGTAGAGGCGGGAAGGCACCCCTACACCGGGCGAATGGGCACACTCTCGCCCGACGACCATAGTCGGGTCGACGAGGCCATGAAAACCGCACGTGTGGAAGAGCTCGCCGAGCGCGACTTCATGCAGATAAGCGACGGGCAACGCCAGCGCGTCATGCTCGCACGCGCCATCGCGCAGGATCCGCGTGTGCTCGTGCTCGACGAGCCCACGTCGTATCTCGATATCCGCTACCAGATCGACCTGCTGCGAATACTTCGCCACCTTGCGAAATCGCGGAATGTGGCTGTCATCATGTCCATCCACGAACTCGAGCTCGCGCAGAAAAGCGCCGACAAGGTGATTTGCGTGAAGGACGGCCGGGTCTTCCGCGCCGGCGCACCCGAGGACATATTCACGCGCGAGACGATTGGCGAGCTCTACGGCCTTCAACATGGCACCTTCAACGAACGCTTCGGCAGCGTGGAAATTGGACGCCCGCACGGCGATGCGCACACGTTCGTCATCGCCGGCGCAGGTACGGGGTCGGCTGTGTTTCGCCAGCTCATCCGGCAGGGCAAGGCGTTCTACACGGGCGTTCTGCACGAAGGGGACATCGACTGCGAGCTCGCGCGCGACCTGGCGGCGGAATGCGTGACCGAGCGCGCCTTCGAGCCGATCGGGGATAGAACCATAGCCCGCGCCAAAGAGCTCCTCGTCCACTGCGCGCGCCTTATCGTGTGTCCCGCCGCCTTCGGCACCATAAACGCCCGCAACGCAGAGCTCGTCGAGTTCGCACGCTCGCACGGTATCGAGGTCATGCGAGCGTGCGAAGGCGCATCGGAGGATTCCCAATTGGGGTGGAAAGGATAAACTGGACTTTCTTTTAAGGATCCTCAGGCTACAGCTCCTACGCCGGCGAGGTCTACAAGGCGCCGGAGAACCTCGTAAACAGGAATTTCCACGCCGACGAGCCCAACCTGCTGTGGCTCACCGACATCACCGAGTTCAGGCTCCCGGGCGGCGAGAAGGTCTACCTGAGCCCGGTCATCGACTGCTTCGGCGGGATGCTCGTCGCCTGGTCGATCGGGCTGCACCCCGACAAGCGCCTCGCGAACTCAAGCCTGCGCCTAATCCAAGCGAGATTCCAGACTCGACAGGCCATTGAGAGTCAGGTCGTTGGCGACCTCCGAGACGCGCTCGATAGGAACCGAGCCGTCAGACAGCGCCCATGTGCGATAGATTCCGATAATACCCGACAGCAAAAACGCCAGATAGTAGTCGAACATCTCGTCCTTGAGACCTTGGGGCAGCAGATCGCGCTCGGCAATCTCGTGCTCGAGCGGCGCACGAAGACGAGCCATAAAATCATCGAGCGGAATGTTCTCGATCAGCTGACGATTGAGCACCAGGTTGTTGCACAGCGCCTCGTTAACGGTTTTAAAGAAGGTCGCCGCCGCGCCCAGGGCGCGCTCGTTGGTGTCACCGTCCATGGAAGCAAGCGTTTTCTCGACCGAGTCGACAATCATCTCCACCACATCGACGGCAATGGCATCGAGCAAGCCATCAACCGTACCAAAGTGCACGTAGAAGGTCTTGCGGTCGACATTGGCCTCGCGCGCGATGGCACTCACCGTAATGTCTGCCAGCGGATTTTCCATGAGCAGGCGCTCGAAAGCGGAAAGGATGGCATTGCGGCTGCGAACGATGCGGCGATCAAGACGCGGTTTGCTGGTGTCCATGGACGTGTCCCTTCGATATGCGGGCATTCATCAACAGATGAGAGATAATCTACGTAAGAGGATTATCCCCCATACAGCACAAATATGCCCCGCATCATGAAGAACGCACGACTGCCCTACTGCGACTTAGGGTGCTTCTTCTTATTGAGTGCCGACGGAGACACGCGGATACCGTCGCCTGTCTGTCGCACATAGGCTTTATGAGCCGGCTTAGCGGTCCCAGAAGCCTTCTGAGCGTGCTTCTTGGGATCAACGGTAACAGCATTCATGGGGTGCGGCTTAGTGGGCGCAGAGGGCGTCTGAGGCGTACGGCCGAGCTTGCGCATCACACGATCCCAGCGCGCATGGATGCTCTCGTTGTGGGCGCTCTTAAGGCCCAGCAGGGGCGCAGCCAATATGGTCGGCGCGATAAACGTAATGAGGCGCCACAGCAGATAGCCGGCGGTCGATGCCGACCCAAAGAAATGACCCAAGAACAATGCAAAGCCGCCCTCGGCGCCACCAGTTCCACCGGGCAAGGGGACCGCAGAGCTCAGCAGCTGGACAAAGGCGCTCGCGGCCATGACCGAGAAAAAGTCGACCTCGTGGTGGCCAAAGGCGAGCATCAGGAAATACGGCACGAGGTAGAAAAACGCGAGCTGCAACATGGTGATGACCACCGTGAGCAGCATGGACGAAAAGTGGCCGGCTGAAAGCTTGAACTTCTCGGAGAAGGAGTAGATCTCGCCATCGACAAACGTGCGCCATCCCTCGATCTTAGTGGCCGAGACACCAATGCGCTCAAGCCAATTGATGATGCAATGGGCGACGCGCGTGACGGTCTTAGGCATGAGCGCGACGGCGAAGATGCCGAGCAGGATGCAGCAGTGACCGCCAAAACTAAAGACGCACAGCAGCGTCATGTCGCCATAGCGCTCGGCAAAAAACGGCATTCGGGCAAGCAGCAGAATGGCGCCCCAGGCAACGAGGCCAAACTGATACACAATAAATCGGGTGAACTGCGTGGCACCCGCTTCGCCCACGTTTTGGCCCGCTTTGGTCAGGCGGTAGATCTGGGCAGGCGTAGAGCCCATCATCATGGGCGTCAGGTTGCCAAAGAAAATACCGCTCGCCTCGACCGAAATGAGGTCGCGGATACCGACGGGCGAATTGGGGTCGAGCCAGACGGCGATCGCATAGGCCACAATGCCAAAGAACAGATACATGAACATGCAAAGACACGCGACAACGAGCCAGGGCGCCTGAACGCTCGACATAGCAGCCCAGAACTGCCCCATCTGCCCGGTTACCACCAGATAGACGATATAACCCACCAGCACAACGCCGATAAAGATTGCGCCGCGGCGTGCGCTCTTATTGTCATCGCCGCCCGAGGCCTCAACCTCGACCTGGGGCTTGGACGTATGCTGAGAGGACTCCGTCATGAGACTCCTTCTAACAGTCAAAATATCTTGGTTATTGTACCCGTAAGGGCCATAAGCAGAACGCAAAGCTCTTGTTCAAACGGGAATGACAGACAGTTGTTTGATAATAAAAAACCCGGGCTTCCGTGGGAAGTCCGGGTCTCAGATTCATGGTAGCCCGTACCAGATTCGAACTGGTGATCTCCGCCTTGAGAGGGCGGCGTCCTAAACCGCTAGACGAACGGGCCATAAGCCTCAGCAGAAAAGAAGTGGTAGCCCGTACCAGATTCGAACTGGTGATCTCCGCCTTGAGAGGGCGGCGTCCTAAACCGCTAGACGAACGGGCCACATGACATCTGCACTGCCGTGCTGCGAGGAAATATATTACGGGACAAAAAACATCAGCGCAAGAAGAAATTCCAAATTGCCGAAAAAATTGTCGGCAGGTTATGGAACGCGCAGGTCAACTGGTTAGATAGTTCAAGTTGAGATGAGCCAGGAGGGCTTCGCGGTTGTTGGGGATGTTGTCCTCGATCACGGCGTCGAGGGCGGCGTTGAGAAGCTGTCCCAGCTCCGGCCCCGGCTTGACGCCGGCGCGGATCAGGTCGCCACCATTGATGGCAAGCATCTTGAGTGTATAGGGCTCCCCCGCCTGCAGCAGATCGTGGGCGAGCGTACGCATCTCCTCGATCGTCTCGACGTAATAGAAGCACGAGGGCGCCTTGCCGAGCGTGTCGGCACGCTTAAGGTCCATGAGCTCGTCCATCAGACGCGGCGTATCGACACCCTCGCCCGAAAGCGCGCGCATCATATTGAGCAGGCAGGAGCGCTCGGGGCGCAGCGGCTTGTCATGGTATTTGATCAGCAGGCACACATCGCGCACCAAATCGTGCGAGAGCGCCAGGCGATCCATGATGACACGCGCCTTCTTGGCGCCGAGCTCGGGATGACCGTAGAAGTGGCCGCTGCCGTCGTGATCGACCGTAAAGCACTCGGGTTTGGAAACGTCGTGCAAAAACGCCGCCCACATAAGGCTCGACGAGGGCGCGACGCCGTCGCACAGCGCCAGCTCCCCTGCCACCGTCAGCACGCGGGCGATATGCTCGTAGACGTTAAACGCATGATAGACGCTGCGTTGATCAAACCCGCGAGCGGACGCGAGCTCGGGCACGGCGGCGCAAACAAGCTCGGGGTAGCGCAGCATCGCGTCTCCCCCATGGCCGGTCGAAAGAATGCCCTCGAGCTCAATGCCCACGCGCTCGCGCGCCACAGCATCGAGCAGCGGCGCGCACTCGGCAAGCGCCTGTTTAGTCTTAGGCTCGATCATAAAATCCAGACGGCAGGCAAAACGCACCGCGCGCAGCATGCGAAGCGCGTCCTCGTTAAAACGACGCTTGGGATCTCCAACGGCGCGGATGAGCTTGCGGTCTAGGTCGCCCTGACCATCGTAGCGGTCGACAAGACCACGCTCGGGATGCCAGGCCATAGCGTTAACGGTAAAGTCACGACGCGCCAGATCGTCCTCAAGCGACGCCGCACGCTCCACACTCTGGGGATGGCGGCCGTCGGTGTAAAAGCCGTCTAGGCGGTAGGTGGTGACCTCAATGCGCTCATCATCGCAAATAGCCGTGATGCCGCCAAATTTTATGCCCGACTCAACCACGGCAATATCAGCCGCTTCGAGCGCCTCTTTGGACTCCTGCCACAGGCCGCTGCAGCACATGTCAACATCGTGGCTAGGGCGTCCCATCAGGGCATCACGTACCCAACCGCCCACGTACCAAGCCTCAAGACCTGCTGCCTCAAGCGCACGCAGGACACGGATAGAGGCATCGGTCGGCTGCGTACCGTTGAGCGAAACATTGCACATGCCTATGGCCTCCTGCGACTATCAAATTGGCTATCGATTGCGTCTGCAAGAAGTCTAGCAAGAAACAGCCTCCACTGCACACGCAAGTCCGATAAACAAAAACGCATCCGTCCTGGTCTAAGACGGATGCGAAATAATTGAACTATTCAGGCAAGGTGCCGGAACTAGCAAACCTGACGGATTGCAATACCCTTCTGATACTCATCGACCTTGGCAAAATCGCCCAGACCCGGGCACTCGACCACGTTGGCGCCGGTGGCCATCGAGAGGCGCAGGGCATCCTCGACGCGCTCGGGGGCGTCGTGCCACACGGACAGGAAGGCGGCCAGCGAGGAGTCGCCCGCGCAGACGGTCGACAGCAGCTTGACGTCGAAGGTGCGGTTGGCAAACCAGATGTGCTCGCCGTTGGAGAAGTACGCGCCGTCGCCGCCGAGCGTCAGCAGTACATTCTTAGCGCACTTGGCGTGCAGCTCGGCCATGGCGCCCTTGACGGACTCGTCGTCGCCACCGCTCACCTTAATGCCAAAGATGTCGAGCAGCTCGTCGTCGTTAGGCTTAATGAGCAACGGCTCCATAGCAATGAGGTCGGCCAGCTGATGGCTCGAGATATCGAGCACGAACTCGGCGCCCTTCGCCTTCACGCGACGCAGGACCTCTGCCAGGAAGCTCTCGGAGGTGTTGGGGGGCAGCGAGCCGCTGATAACCAGGCAGGTCATGTCATCGAGCGAATCGATAAGCTCAAACATCTCCTGCTCGTTGGCTTCGTTGATGGCGGCACCGGCGTTGACCATGTTGTACTCGGTGTCGGGACCGGCGTTGAGGAACACGTTAACACGCGTGATGCCGTCAGTCCACACGGGCTTGACGGGCACGCCCAGGGCCTCGGCGCCCTTAACGATATACTCACCCGAGAAGCCGGCGAAGAAGCCCAGGATCGTGGTGTCGACGCCGTAGTGGTCGAGCGTAAACGAAACGTTGAGACCCTTGCCGTTGGGGGTGTAGACAGCGTTACGGGTGCGGGTAACGGTGTTGGCGGACAAGCCATCGCAGGAGATGTTGTAGTCAATAGCGGGATTTGCAGTAAGCGTGTAAATCATGAATGTTCCTTTCACGAAGCAACGTGTTAATGAAAGTATATTCCACGCTTCGGCAAAAGGCTACAACAACTCGGTGAACGGTGTGGAACGCGTGAAGCGCGGCTCCGAGGTTCGAGTGGGACAAAAAACGGCGCCCCGGTCGAAACCGGGACGCCGTATGCGCACGAGTTTGTCGTGTTTCGCTTACTTGCGATCGAGCTTGCGAACGGCAACGCGCTTGCTGTACTCGTCGACGTGACCAAAGTCGCCGATGCCGACGGACTCAGCAACGTTGGCGCCGGTGGCCATAGCGAGCTTCATGGCCTCCTCGACGTTGTCGCGATCCCTGTACCACTTGTGCAGGAACGCAGCGAGGGTGCAGTCGCCGGCGCAGACGGAAGAGACAAGCTTGATGTTGAACTCACGCTTGGCATACCAGATGTCCTCGCCGTTGGAGAAGTAAGCGTCACCGCGGCTACCACGGGTGAGCAGCACGTTCTGGACGCCGGCCTCGTGAGCCAGCTTCATGGCAACGCGGACCTCGTCGTCGGTGTCGACCGGCACGCCGAAGATAGCCTTCATCTCGTGATGGTTCGGCTTAATGAGCAGCGGCTTCTTGTGAGCGAGCTCCTTGAGCTTGTCGGAGGACAGGTCCAGGACGACGTCGGCGCCACGGGCCTGAGCGTGCTCCATGACCTGAGCCAGGAAGTCGGGCGTAGCTTTGGGAGGCACGGAGCCGGAGACGATCAGGCACTCAAGGTCGCCCGCGGTGTCCAGGATGTTGTAGAGCTCCTCCTGATGCTGCGGCGTGATCGGAGCACCGGGGTTCAGGATGCCGTACTCGTGCTGGCCATCGTTGACGTAGGTGTTGATGCGCGTGATACCGTCGGTCCAGACCGGGCGGCAGAGGCAACCCAGGTTCATGACCTCCTCGACGATGAACTTGCCCGTGAAGCCGGCGAAGAAACCGAGCGCGACGGTGTCGACGCCCATCTTCTTAAAGGCGAAGGACACGTCGAGGCCCTTGCCGTTAGCCGTGTAGCTGGCCGAGCCGGTGCGGACGTTCTCGTCGGGCTCGAGCGGAGAGCTCGAAACCGTCATGTCGACAGCCGGGTTAGCGGTTAGCGTGTAGAACATTTACAGTACCCCCTGTATATGTGAGGGCCGCGTGGCCGGCCCATTCCAACCACGCGGTTACCTCTGATACCAAATTAGCGAGCAGCAGACTCGAGCAGTGCCTTGACCTCGGCGGCGGTGTTGCAGGCGAGCGCCTTCTCGGCGAGCTCGTCACACTCGGCCTTGGTCCACTGGCTGATGGTCTTGCGGGCGCGCAGGATGGACGGAGCGCTCATCGAGAACTCCTCCAGGCCCCAGCTGATCAGCAGCGGCTCGAGCAACGGATCGGCAGCGGCCTCGCCGCACATACCGACCATGATGCCGGCCTTCACGCCGCTCTCGATGATGTTCTTGAGCGAGCGGAGCACGGCGGGATAGTAAACCTGGTACAGGTTGGAGATGGTGTCGTTGCCACGGTCGGCGCACATGGTGTAGCCGATCAGGTCGTTGGTGCCGATGGAGAAGAAGTCGGCGACCTCGGCCAGGCGGTCAGCGAGCAGCGAGGCTGCAGGCGTCTCGACCATGATGCCGACCTCGATGTTCTCGTTGAACTTGCGACCCTCTTCGGTCAGCTCGGTCTTGCACTGCTCGACGAGCTCCTTGACAGCCAAGACTTCCTCGACGCAGGTGACGAGCGGGATCATAATCTTGACGTCACCGAAGGCGCTGGCGCGCAGCAGGGCGCGGAGCTGGACCTTGTACTGGTCGGGGTTGGCCAGGCAGTAACGCACGGCGCGGAAGCCCATGAAGGGGTTCTCTTCCTTGACCATGTGCAGGTACGGAATCTCCTTGTCGCCACCCACATCGAGCGTGCGGATGATGACCGGAGCGCCCTTGAGCGCGCTGGCGACCTTACGGTAGGCGTTGAACTGCTCCTCCTCGGAAGGAAGCTCAGCAGAGTCCATGAACAGGAACTCGGAACGGAACAGGCCGATAGCCTCGGCGTCGTGATCGAGCGCGTTGGGTACGTCATCGGGGTTGCCGATGTTGCAGGCAATGATCTTCTTGATGCCGTCGGCAGTCACGGACGGCTTGCCGCGGAAGGCCTCGAGAGCCGCCTTCTCGGCAGCGAAAGCCTCGGCCTTGGCAGTGTAAGCGGCGAGCGTCTCCTCATCGGGATCGGCCTCGACGATACCCTTGCCACCGTCGACGACAACGGTCATGCCGTTGCGCAGTGCGGTGCAGCTGTTGGAAACCGAAAGGACAGCAGGGATCTCGAGGGCGCGCGCAATGATTGCGGAGTGCGACGTGCGGCCACCAGTCTCGGTGACGATACCGGCAACGTGCGCCTTATCGATCGTGGCGGTCATGGACGGCGTGAGGTCGTGCACGACAACGACGGTGTTCTCAGGCAGGACGGAAAGGTCGACGACCTCCTTGCCCAGCAGCTCGGCCAGAATACCGGTGCGGATGTCGGCGATGTCGGCCGCGCGCAGACGGAACATCTCATCGTCCATGGACAGGAACATGTTCTCGAACATGGTCGAGGTGTCCATGAGCGCCTGCTCGGCGCAGGTGCCGCCGTCAATGGCGGCGTTGATGGCGTCGGTCATGCCCGGATCCTGAGCCAGGACAATGTGTCCGCTCATGATCTCGGCCTCGGCCTCGCCCACCGTCTCCTTCATGTGGTCGGCCTGAGCCTGGGTCTTCTCGCAGAAGACCGAAAGAGCGGTCTGATAGCGCTCCTTCTCTGCTGCCGAATCAGCAACCTCGTGCGGCTCAAACGTCAAGTCGGGATCGACGGCGACCATAACGGTGCCGATTCCGATGCCCTCGGATGCGTTGACTCCCTGATACATTCCCATTCCTCTCTCCGTGCCATGTGATAAAGCGTTTTGCCATATCCATGACAAAAGAGCGCAGCTACCTTGATACAGGTCACTGCGCCCCCAAGTATGAACTTAATTGTTCAACATGCGACCCGTTTGAGTTCTACTCGCCAAGACCGCTCTTGATGAGCTCGATGGCAGCAGCCAGAGCCTCGGCCTCGTCGGCGCCGTCGCACTTGACCTCGACCTCGGTGCCGCAGGGGATACCAGCAGCCATGAGGGCCATCGGGGACTTGCCGTTGACCTCCTTCTCGGGGGTGACGACCGTCACGTCACAGGCGTACTTGCCCATGGTGGAGGCGAACAGACCAGCCGGACGCATGTGCAGACCCTGAGGATTAACGAGGGTAGCCTTCTCAGAAACCATAGTTGACTCCTTTTTTGTGTTTAACCCCTGTCATGCATGTGGCAGGAGTCAGATTCACGACGTTGTTTATATTAACTCACATCAAACGGTTTTTCATTGTGTTTCGCACGAATTGTTGGACAGTTGTCTGTTCTGTCCGCTTGCTCGCCCCGGACCCCGCGCGCGGGGGCCATGAGATTTCCTGCTCTACAGTCCTGCTCGCACGAAGAGCACATTAAGTGCTCTTCGGCTCGTGCGGAACTCGCGATAAACCTCATGGCCCCCGCGCGCGGGGTCCGGGGCGAGCAAACTGCGGAAACTCGGTCGGTCCAAAGTAATATCGTGCGAACGGAATTCTGGCTGATGACTTGTTCGCGACAAAGACTCGATAGGCAGCCCACTCTATGCCCTTTTGTAAGTTGCGGTGAAATAGGGACTGAATTTTGGGTTGAATCGTTTAAACAGTCCCCATTTCACCGCAACTTATGGGAGGGCATAGAAAAAGGCGGGGGCTCCTGGTGGAGTCCTCGCCTTTGTTACAGGGGGCGATGTTATTCGCGTACTGTGGGATTAGACCAGGCGGGCGTTGATCGTCTTGGCGATCTCGGCGGCGTCGGTGGAACCCTTGACGGTGCCACGGAAGTCCTCGTCCATGAGCGCCTCGGCGACCTTGGACAGGATCTTGAGGTGCGTGGTGCCAGCCTGGGCACCCGGGATGAGCAGAGCGATGGCCACGTTGACGGGAGCGCCGTCCATGGTGTCCCAACCGGTCACGCCAGACTCGTCCTTGACGACGATGACGGCAGCCTCGGTAATGGCGTCGGACTTGGCATGCGGGATGGCGAAGCCCTCCATCATGCCCGTGGTGCCCTCGGCCTCGCGGGCCAGGAAGGCGTTCATCACGGCGTCGGCGTCGCCGGCGATACCGGCCTTGACAGCCTGGTTGGAAACGAAGCTCAGAGCCTCGTCACGAGAAGCGAAGTCCTCGGCGACAAAGACATTCTCAACCTTCACGAAGTCGGCAGCCTCGGCCTTAGGGGCCTCAACGGCAGCGGCCTTGGAAGCCTCAACCGGCTTGGCTACAGGAGCGGCCTTCTGATTCTTCTCGAAGTCGTACTTCTTGAAGGCCACGAACAGGATGCCACCGACCACGGCGCCGATGAGGATCGCGAGGACCCACTGCGGGCCGTTCTCGACAACGGGCAGGACCAGGAAGCCGCCGTGAGGCGCCGGATCGTGAACGTTGAAGAAGATGGTCAAGATGGAAGCGATGGAAGAACCGACCATCATGATGGGCATGACGGGCCAGATGTTCTTGGTCATGAACGGAATGGCGCCCTCGGTGATGTGGGTGCAACCAAGGATAAGGTTGACGATACCGGCGTCATGATCCTCCTGGCTGAAGTACTTCTTGCCGACAACGACGGCGAAGGTGGTGATCAGCGGCGGAACGATGCAAGCGGCGGAGACGGCAGCCATGAAGTTGGTGCCGAAGTTGTAGGTCTCGGTGCCGACGCCAGCTTCGAGAGCGGTACCGAGCAGGAAGGTGCCAGTAGCGTAAGCAGCCTTGTTGACCGGGCCGCCCATGTCAAATGCGCACATGCAGCCGATGGCCAGGCCAAGGATCACCGGACCGGAGTTACCGAGGCTCTGCAGGAAATCCATCATGCCCTGGTTAATGGCAGCCATGGGGCCGGAAATACCGAGCATGACTAGGCCGACGATGGCGGTAGAGCACAGCGGATAAAGGAAGATTGCCTTCAGGCCATTAAGGCTCGCGGGAATTTTAGAGAAAACCTTCTCGAGCAGCAGGATGACATAGCCAGCGAGGAAGCCGCCGACGATGCCGCCCAGGAAGCCAAAGCCCACACCCGAGCCTCCAGCGTCGATCATGCCAGTATCGGCGTTAACGGGCAGACCCTGGATGGCAATCATACCGGCGACGAAACCGGGGACGAGCGCCGGGCGCTTGCCGATAGACTCGGCGATGTAGGCGGAGAGCACCGGAACCATGAGGTTCATGGCGATACCGCCGATAATCTTGAGCATCGCGGCAAAGCTGTTGTAGTCGGCAGCCGTCGAATCAAAGGACGTGATGCCCCACAGGAACGAAATGGCGGTCAGAACACCACCGGCAACGACGAAGACCAGCATGTGGCTGACGCCGTTCATGAGGTGCTTGTAGATGACGTGACCGATGGACTCCTTCTCCTCGACCTCGTCCTCGACATCGGCGGCAGCGGCAACCGTGTCGTCGCCCTTGGCGGCGAGCGCGCGGTCGATCAGCTTTCCGGCGGCCTCGACGGACAGGGCCTTGGAAACACCGACGGAAACCATGGGCTTACCGGCGAAACGCTCAGCCTGGACATCCTTATCGGCTGCGACGACGACGGCCTTGGCACCGGCGATCTCGCTCTTGGTGAGCTCGTTCTCGACACCGACCTGGCCATGAGTCTCGACCTTAATGGTCAGACCTCGCTCGGCAGCTGCCTTCTCCAGCGCCTCCTTCGCCATGAAGGTGTGCGCAATGCCGGTCGGGCAACCGGTCGCGGCGATGATGTCAAACTTAGCCATGTGTCCCTCCTTCTTGAGTACTGCGCCCGCAGGCGCTCCCCTAAACGCGCTTCAATGCGCGTTTTTCCACACTTGAAAGATACCAACCTACCGTCCGCGTGAGAAGAGATAAGGCGCAATTCTCCGGTGAAAGGTTCTTTCATAACCGTAAACGGTAAGTGAAAGTTTACCATCAACACTTGAAACGGCAAGGTGTATCTTGTAATTGAAAATGCACGTATACTATGGCATTGAAAAACGAGTCCGATTTTCAATGCCAACCAGGAGCCATCCATGACCGATAGCAGCAAGAGCGCGCTCTCCCTTATTAGCACACACAAAGGGTACAGCGATTCCGAGCAGCGCATTGTCGACTATATATTGGAGCACCAGTCCGAGGCGCCGCGCCTGACGGCCGCCCAGCTCTCACGAGCCGCTGCCACGTCCGAGGCGACGGTTTCGCGCTTCTGCCGCAAGCTGGGCTTTGGCAGCTTCCGCAGCTTTCAGTTTTCGTTGGCTCGCGACTTGGAGAGTCAGCGCAACGAGGGCCTGACCGACGAGGTCTCGCTCGACAACATGGAGCAGAGCCTTAAAAATATCCTCGCCGCCAAGGTGAGTGAGCTTAATGCGACCATCGACGGCATTGATCACGACACGTTGGCCGCAGTTGTGCACGCGCTTAAGAATGCCGGCGTTATTGAGTTCGCCGCCGTGGGCAATACGAACGCGGTCGCGCTCGATGCGACATTTAAGTTTTCGCAGCTGGGCCTTCGCTGCATGGCAAGCACCATCAGCGAGACCTCGATTGGTTTCGCGCTCACGTTGCGCCCTGGTGATGTTATCGTGTTGATCTCGAACTCTGGCAAGTCGCGTCGACTGAACCGCATGGCAAAAGCAGCTCGCGATTGCGGCGCCACTGTAGTCGTCATCAGCAGCGACAGCAAGTCTCCACTTGCGCGCCTAGCCGACTACACCTTTAATACCGTCAATCACGAGGCACTGCTGACAACGGGCGACTTCGCGTTCTCCAAGATGAGCGCCACGATGATCATAGAGGTCATCTACAACTTCCTGCTGCCCGAAATCGAGGACGCGCGCGAGCACATCAGCTACTACGAAGAGCTCATCCAGCCGGATAAGGTCGTAGAGTAGACATTTTAGGGAGCCGATAAACGCCACTCGCCACGAAACCGGCCTATCTACTACGTTTTATCCGTATGGCCCAACCACATACCGAAAATAGAGAAAACCGCAGGCGCTCTACCTGCGGTTTTCTTTTTGCAATTCTTGACATGGTTCCCGATGGCCTATTAAACGTAGTAGATGGGCCGGTTTCGTGGCGGACAGGTCGGACATGCATGTGGCGGCACGGCCTAAGCACGCGCTTCTTCCAGCATCTGCCTGGCGTGCGCTAGGCTTGCCTCGGACTGATCGCCGCTCAACATGCGGGCAATCTCGGCGGTACGCGCTTCGCCGGTTACCTCGTCCAAATGCGTCTGGGGAACATCGCCCGGCTCCTTGCTGACAACATAATGCTTGTCGGCCATGACGGCGACTTGCGCCAAGTGGGTTACGACAATCACTTGATGCGTAGCGGCAAGATCGGCCAGCACACCAGCAAGAGCACGAGCCGTGGAGCCGCCGACACCGGCATCGACCTCGTCAAATACCAGTGTGTCGACGCCGTCAGCATTACCCAAGACCACCTTGCTCGCCAGCATGACGCGGCTGAGCTCGCCGCCCGAGGCAATGCGGCGCAGGGGACGCGGCGTCAAGCCGACACCGCTGCGATACAAAAGCTCGTAGCTTGAAGGACCCGCCGGCGTCCACTCGGCGCGTGGAAGATCACGCGACTCCCAAACGAGCTCGGCGCCGCCCATCTCCAGGCGCGCCATTTGGCGGCCAACCTCGTGACAAAAACGCGGAGCAGCGGTATTACGCGCACGCTTGAGTGCCTTGGCGGCAGCGAACAGCTCGCGCTCGGCGCTCCCGAGTGCCTCACGCGCCTTTTTGATCTGTTCATCGCCATCATCGACCAGGGACAGCAGCTCTTGCGAGCGATCGCGCATGGCAAATACATCGTCCATGGTGGGACCCCACTGCCGCAGCAGACCCTTGAGGTCGGAATACCGCTCTCGCATGCGAGCGAGCTCGCGAGGATCGAATGCAACACCATCGCGATAAGCACGCAGCTCATTGGCGCAATCCTCGAGTGAGATGCAGGCGTCCGAAAGTGCGTCGGCGATGTCACCCAGTTTGCGATCGACGGTCGCCATGCGCGACAGTTCTGCCACAGCGCCGTTCACGGCATCGAGCGCTCCCCCTTCGGAAGTAATCGATGCATGGGCGTCGTTGGCCGTCGCCACCAGCACCTCGGCATGCTCGGAGCGCGGCAGCAGCTCCTCGAGCTCCTCATACTCACCCGGCTTGGGGTCGACCTCGGCGATACGCTCCAGAGCGAAGCGCGCCTCCTCGACGCGACTCCCCTGCGCACGCGACGCCTCCTCTACGCGACGGACCTCCTTGGCAGCCGCACGCGACGCCTTAAAGCAGGCACGGTACTTTTCCAGCGCCTCGAGCGCCGCGCGCCCAGCCCAGGCATCGACCATGGCAACATGATGTGACGGATCGAGCAGGCGCTGGTGTTCATGCTGGCCGCACAGATCCATCATCACGCCGACGCGCTCGGAAAGCTCGCGCACGCTGGCAATGCGACCATCAATCTTGACGCGGCTGCGGCCCTCGGCAGAAAGGCCGCGCTGCACGGTGAAGCCCTCCTCGTCGTGCGGGCCATCGAACAGGCGCGCCTCGACGCTCGCAAGCGCCTCGCCCTCGCGCACGATCGAAGAATCCGCGCGTTCGCCCAAAATGAGCTTAAGCGCCGAGAGCAGCGCAGTCTTGCCGGCGCCGGTCTCGCCGGTCAGGACAGTCAAGCCGGCACTCGGCACCAACGTCGCCTCGCGAATGAGCGCGATGTTGGAAACCTGCAGCTCATCGATCATGGCGAACTCCGTAGAACACGCGGCTTACCGAGTTGTAGAAGCTCTCAGGGCCATAGTCGAGCAGCAGCACATCGCCGGGACCGCGGCGCACGGCCACGCTCTCGACGGTGCCATCGCAGGTAATAAACTGCCCGTCGATGGCAATAGCCGGCACACTCGGGCGGTCATCGGACATAAAGATCTCGACGACATCGCTCGGCGAGGTCAAAAAGGCACGGGCCTGAATAGTATGCGGCGCGATAGGCACGCAAACCATACCCGTGTAATCGGGGCTTACGATGGGACCACCGGCTGAAAGCGCATAGCCCGTAGAGCCGGTCGCCGTCGACACGACGACACCGTCACCGCGCAAGCGATCGATATGGTGGCCCGACACGGTGATGTCGAACTCGACCATATCGGACAAGGGCCCACGTGTGAGCGCCATGTCGTTGAGGGCGAACGAACGCACGACGTCCTTCGTGCCGTCCTCACGCACGGAAACGATGTCTGCGGCGATGGTGGCGCGGCGGCTCACATGGAGCTCACCGGACAGGGCATCGCTCACAACCTGCAAAATATCGCGTTCCTCGGGACTCGCTGCGGTCAAAAAACCCAAATGACCATAGGAAAGACCAAGAATAGGAATCTCGCGGTAGTTGAGGATACGGGCTGCACGAAGCAACGTGCCGTCGCCGCCGAGCGTGATGACAAGATCGGCACCATCCACGTCGGGCGTACTCTGGATCTTGGAGCGCTGGTCGGCCGCCCATGCGACCTCGTAGCCCTGGCGCGAAAGCCAAAGCTCGAGCATCAGGCCGCTCTCGACCGCCTCTTGCTTGTAGTAATTGGGAACCAGAAAGACCTTCATAGCGTTGCAGCTTTCTCGCTCAAAGCCGATACCTGGGATTGCAGCTCATCGTCAGCGCGCTCCCCGGGGACAAACCTTGTGCCGTACAAGAAAAACTCAACGTTGCCCTTAGCGCCATGGATGGGCGACACACACACGTCAAGCGGGAACAGGCCCTTGACGGCAAAAAGCTCAATCGCCGCCACGAGCGTATCGCAGCGGACGGCGGGGTCGGTCACGATACCGCCCTCGCCCACCAGCGCAGCCGGCGCCTCAAACTGGGGCTTTACGAGCGTGCAGAACGAACCCGAAGGCTTCAGGCACGCCAGCACGGCGTCGATGATATTCGCGATGCTGGTAAACGAGACATCACACACAGTCAGGTCGATGGCGCCGGCATAGCCAAGCTCAGGCAGCTGCGTCACGTTTGTGCGCTCATGCAGCGTCACGCGATCGTCCTGACGCAGCGACCAATCAAACTGGGCACGGCCCACGTCCACCGAGACAACGGTCGCAGCTCCGCGCTTGAGCAGGCAATCGGTAAAGCCGCCGGTAGAGCAGCCCACATCCAGACAGGCAAGGCCCGTCGGATTGATGCCAAACGCATCGAGCGCGCCTTCGAGCTTAAGCCCGCCGCGGCCAACATAGGGAATGCGCCCCTTCACGTGCAGCGGCAGGCCCGGGGTCACCTTAAGGCCCGGCGAAGTCAAGCGCTCGCCGCCACTCGAGACCAAGCCGGCCATAAGAGTGCGAAGGGCATCCGCGCGATCGGCGCAGATGCCCTGTGAAATCAGTTCGTCATCGAGACGCACGCGTTTCATGAATGCCATCAACCATTCGTATCCGGGGATGCAGCCTGCCTATCTTGGGACTCGCTTGCCGCATCCTCATCGTATTCCTGCTCGAGCTTGTCGGCCTCACGCGGCGTCAGCTCAAACTTATCGACCATATCGACCGCACGGGAGCCAAGCTCAATCGCCTCGTCAAACAAATCGAGCGAACGCTCCAGGGACGTATCCTTGGAGCGAACGGTGGCGATGATCTGGTCCAGGCGATCCGATATCTCATCGAAGTTGCGGACGGAACCCTCTGGCATGGCTACTCCTCGACGGAGTCGGCCTCGACGGCCTCAGCAGCGTCCGCATCCTCGGCAAGTACACCGGCGGCAGCCTGAGCGGCAGCGACCTTTGCGGCCGCCTCGGCAGCCTGTGCCTCTTCGCGAGCGCGATCCTCGGCCAGCAGCTCTTGGTACAGGTCCTCGCCCGGCAGCTCCTCGCTGCGAGCGATCTTGCCCAGCACGCCGTTGACAAATGATGCGGACTGGTCGGTACCATAAGCCTTAGCAATCTCGACGGCCTCGTTGATGACGATGGCGTCCGAGACCTCCTCGTCGGTGAGGAAGCGCATCTCGTAGACGGCGATACGCAGCAGGTTGCGGTCGGCGCCGGGCATGCGCATAAGATCCCAGTTCTTGGCGACGGCGCGCAGGGCACAGTCGATGCGATCGATATGCTCGTAGGCACCACGGCAAAGCTCCAGCGCATAGGGGTCGAGGGGACCCTTCGAGATCAGGAAATCGCCCTCGAGGACGCGCTCGAGCGGGCTGTCCGTGGCCTCGGCCTGGAACAGCAGCTGCAGCGCCTGACTGCGGGCAAGCGTGCGCCCGCGATAAACCTTAAGGCTCAAAGGTTACTCCTTGGGGAAAACGAGGCCGTCGATGCAAACGTCAACGCGCTCGACCTCGACGCCCACCTGGGCATCGATGGCGGCGACCACGGCGGCGCGAACGGCCTCGGCGAGTTTCTTGAACGGATAGCCAAAGAACACCACGACACGCACGGTGAGTGCGAGCTTGTCGCCGACAACCTCGGCCTCGACCGCCGGCTCGGAAGCCGGGGCCTTGGACGAGAGCATCATGGAGACAAGGTTGGTGGCAAGGTCCTTGACGCCAACGGAGGCGATGCCCTCGACATCCGACACGGCGCGCGAGACGATGGCGGTCAGAACATCGGGCGAAATGCCGATGCCGTCAATCTTGATTTCCTGGGGCATGAGTCCTCCTAGAAGAGTTGGTTGCTAGACGCGGGAGACGAACTTGCCGTCGCGGGTGTCAACCTTAATGACCTCGCCCTCGTTGAGGTACATGGGGACCTGGATGACAGCGCCGGTGTCGATCGTGGCCGGCTTGGTGGAACCCTGGACGGTGTCGCCCTTAAAGCCCGGGTCGGTCTGGACGATGGTGGTCTCGATGAACATCGGCGGGGTCACGCCCATGAGCTCATCGTCGGCAAAGAGCAGCTGGCAGATGTCGTTCTCGCGCAGCCACTTGGAGTTCTCGCCCACCATGTCCTCGGGAACGGGAACCTGCTCATAGGACTCGTTGTCCATGAAGATGTAGTCGGTGCCATCGTTGTAGAGGTACTGGAACTCACGGGTGGTGAGCATGACGCTCTCGAACTTGGTGCCGGCGTTGCAGGTGTTCTCGACGACGCGGCCGCTCTTGATGTCGCGGGTCTTGTAGCGCACAAACGCGCCGCCCTTGCCCGGCTTGACATGCTGGAACTCGACGATGGTGTAGACCTTGTCCTTAATGCGGAGACCGAGGCCGTTCTTGAAGTCGGCGGTAGAAATGGTAGGCATAGCGACCTTTCTTGTTATGGGCAGAACGCACAAGCGTCCAAATTACATACGAACAAAATTATACACTTGCAGACGGCGCCTGCAGCGAGCGCATAAAAAGAGAACGCGGGGCGTCCGAATCTATCCGAACGCCCCGCCTCAAAAATCTATCGAAATGAGCTAGCAATCGATGACGTGGAGGTCATGCGGCGTCTTGGTGAAGGGCTCGTAGCCGTTCTCGGTGACCACGCCGTAGTCCTCCAGGCGCACGCCGCCCACGCCGGGCAGGTAGACACCGGGCTCCATGGTGATAACCGAGCCAACCTCGATGATATTCTTGCTGCGGTTAAAGTTGGGCAGCTCGTGGATGTCGATACCGACGCCGTGGCCCAGACCATGGTTGTAGTAATCACCATAGCCGGCATCGCCAATGATCTTCTTGGAAAGCTTGAAAATGTCGTTGCCCTCGACGCCCGGATGAATGGCGGCAACGCACTCCTCGTGCGTACGGCGCACGAGCGCGTACAGGTCGAGCTGCTCCTGGGTAGGCTCGCCCATCACGACGGTGCGCGTCATGTCAGAACGATAATCGCAGTAGCCCGCGCCGTAATCCATGAGGACGAAGTCGCCCTTCTCGATCACGCGGTCGCTCGGGACGGCATGCGGGTTGGCGGTATTGGGGCCGCTCGCCACGATGGAGCCGAAGGCCAGGCTATCGGCACCGTTAGCGAACATAAAGTTCTCGAGCTCGTTGCGGACCTGCTTCTCGGTCATACCGGGCTTAATATAGCCGAGCATATGCTGGAAGGCGGCGTCGGTGATCGACTGCGCGTGGCGCATGAGCTCGATCTCCTCGGCGTCCTTGATGGCGCGCATCTTACGGATGTCGTCATGCATCAGCGGCAGCATGCAGGCAACGGAGCGGTCCTCCAGGCCACGCTGAATACCCTGGTAGAAATTGATCTGCATGTCGTCCTCGACAGCGCAGACGCGGCACTTGTTGGCCGCGATCTTGCCGGCGACCCAACCGGGAATGGTGCCCTCGTCCATGTCGTAAACCCAGGGGCTGCCGGCGGGCGTGTTCTCCTCAAAGCTGTTGAGATAGCGCGAGTCGGTATGGAACAGGCACTGGTCGGCCGTAATAAACGCAGCATGCGGGAACTCGAAGGTGTAATCGAAGACGCCCTTGACGCCCGTAAGCCAACGAAGGTTGGCCTCGTCGCGCACCACGATAGCGTCGTAGCCACGCTCAACCATCAGGGCACGGACACGCTCGATACGACCGGCGGGACCGGCAGCAAACTCTGACATGCAGATTCCTTTCTTGTTGTCTCAAAAAGTGCGGGACGGGTCTCAACCGAACGACGGAATCGCGCGCGATTCGCAACCGATTGGAAACCCGCCCCTCAACATGATACGAAAGACGATGTATGTCAATAAATCCTAGAGAAGTTCTTTGCGAGAAGCCAAGTATGCGCGAGCATGGCGGTCGAGAACCTCGTCCTCAACGCTCGTTAGACGAATGGCGCCGAGCGCCGCGGGCAGCGGCAACATGCTGCGGTTCGAGCGGACAAACTGCTGCCTGCGGAACTCCTCGATATATGAGGCAGGCTCCAGATCGAAGGCAAGCTCCTCGATACCAAAGTCCTCCAGGCAGTCATCGACCTCAAAGACGAAATCGATATCGAAGTCACAGGCATCATGTGCTAGGCGCGCCTCAAAGCGCATGCCCTCGGACAACAGCTGGTAGGCAGGGACCTGCGACGCGGCATCGACCAAGCAGGCGCGCAGGGTACGCTCCCCCGTCTTGCCAAAATCGAGCGCATGGCGGGCGCTCGGGTTCGTGGCCATCAGTACGTCCTTACGTGCAGTCTGAGACCACTGAACGGCATTGACGAGCGCGACCTCCTCGCCCGCGAGAATCTCGGGGACGGTCTCGGTAAACTGATTCCAGCGGGACTTGCTGCTCGAAAGCATGGTGCCAACAAGTACCGCATAGCCGAGCTTGAGATCCTCGGGGTCCGCTTCGTGAACAAGGTCGAGGTCACACACGACCAAGCCCGGTTCGGGACGGAACGCGATGGCGGGAAGCGCATTGGCCGACGAGGCGACGAGCGGCTTCATGGTCGTCGCGACCGTGAGCATGGCGTCGAAGGTCGTCGGCAACAGCGCGCACTCAGTTCGGCCGCACCACTGGTTGGCGCACCAGCCAACAACCGAGCAGGTTGCGGCATCGCCAACGGCGACAACCAGATCGTCGCAGGTAACGCCGTTGGCAGACAGGGCACCAAAGATAGCATCGGCATCGGCCAGCGTAGCACCGGCAGGCGAAACCTCGAGGACGAGCATCGACACGACAAAACCGGCGTCGACCAGCGCATGCTCGACAACCTCGCCAAAACGCTCGGATGTAGCGTCGTTCCAAACCACCATCGCGCGCTTAGGCTTGCCCACAGCCGAGGCAAACATGCGCGGCAGCTCCTCGAACGCGCCCAATCCGACGCGGACATCGACACTGCGGTTTTGGAAATTGATAAGTTGACGGCGAATCATAGCAGTCCACGCTCCAAAAGCATCTCGGCACAAAGGTAGGAAACGTCCTCGAAGGACTTGTTGCGAATATCAAGGGTAATATCGGCGGCCTGACGATACAGCGGACGGCGATGCTCAAACAGGCGCGCAGCGTGCTCGGGCGAGCGGAAATCGGGCCGGGTATCGGAGCGGCGAATCTGGCGCAACGAGTCCTCAAAGTCACCTTCGAGGTACACACAGGTACCCATCTCGTGCATCAGCTCAATGTTCACCGGCGTCTCGACGATGCCACCCCCGCACGATACCAGCAGGCTGCGCTCGCTTTGAAGCGAACGGAGTGCCGAGGTCTCGAGCTCGCGAAAACGATCCTCACCCTCGGTCTCAAATATCTCGGTCACCGACTTGCCGCATCGACGCACAACCAAACGATCGGTATCGATGAATCGACGCTTGAACATAGTGCCCACGTTGCGCGCAAGCGTCGACTTGCCCGCGCCCAAAAATCCGATAAAGAAGATATGGTCGCAGCCGTGTTTGATGTGCTGAGACATGGCGAAACCTATTCCTCGCAGGGAAGGTCGCGCAGGGCCCGGCGCTCAAAGATACGGAAGATCTGCGTGTACCACAGGTCCTGGGTTGCCTGCGGCTTGACCAGAATAGTGTCAACGCCGGCAAAGTTACCGCTCCACACGTCCGTATAAAGCTGGTCACCGATCAGCACGGCCTCGTCGGCCGTGGAGCCCAGACGCTTAAGACCCGCCTTCAGGGCAAACGGGGCGGGCTTCATGGCGTGGCTGATGGCCTCGAGCCCCAGCTCGCGTGCCGATGCCATGACCTGGTCGCGATGCCAGTTATTGGACACCATGCACAGCTTAAAGCCCTTGGCATGGGCGGCCTCGAGCCAAGCGGAAACCGCAGCGGGGACCTGCTCGGTATCGCGCGGAACCAGGGTGTTATCGCGGTCGAGTAGAATGGCGCGCTTGCCGTCGGCCCAGAGGGTATCGAGGTCGATGCGGTCGACTGAGGCAACATATCGTTTGGGGCTAAAAATCCTCATGATCAATTCCAAGACTGTTGGTGCTCTTCGTAGGTCTTCGAGAAATACTCCTCGTCCTGTGTAATGTAGAAATACAGGTCATCGGAGTCGGTCGGCTCAAGGGTAGCCTTGAGCGCCTCGAGCGACGGAGAGCAGATAGGCGTGGGCGGCAGGCCCTCGTGCTTATAGGTGTTATACGGGCTATCGCTCTGCAGGTCGTCGGCGGTAACCTCGCCGCCGGTGACATACATCATGGTCGCATCGCTATTGAGGTAACGCAGGCCATCGAGCTTGCCAGCCAGACGGTTATAGAAAACCGATGCCACATGCGCGCGCTGATCGGCGTTGAGGCCCTCACGCTCGACGATCGAGGCAAGGTTAACGATGTCGTAATCGGACATCTCCACGCCATAGCGCCCCTTGATCTTGGCCTCGCAGCTGGCAAAGTCAAGCGACTTATACTCGGCGTTGAACTGGTCAAGCATGGCGCGAATCACATCATCGGCAGACGGGTCCTTACCCAACGAATAGGTCTTGGGGAATAGGAAGCCCTCGAGTGAATCGTTTGCAGCGTCTTTAAGAAAAGCGTAATCATTCACATAATTGCTCGCCTTGGCCTGGTTAAGGAAATCTTCCTTAGAAATGCTGTCGTATGCCGCGGCCACACGATCGGCGACCTGGTCGACCGTCAGGCCCTCAGGGATAGTCAGTGCATCGGAGCCCGCATTGGGGCCTTCCATGAGCTGCTGAACAACCTTGGTCGCGTCCATGAGCGTGGTAAACGAGTAGGCGCCAGGCTTAAGCGACATATCGGCATTGAGCTTTTTGACCGCCGCGTAATAATCCTTGGGGTCTTCGACGATATGGTTCTCGGAGAGAATCGAAGCGATGGTATCACCCGAGGCGCCATCGGGAATCGTAATAGTAACTTGCTGGCCAGCAGCGACTTTCGCATCCTCGCCGGCAAAGAAGCCCTTGACGGCTGGCACGACAAAGAAAACGATCGCGACAAGCGCAAGCACGGCGATGACGCCACCGATAATCATGGGCACCGGAGAGCTTTTCTTTTGGACGCCACGGCGGGCATGCGTGTTATAGCTCGAGCGCGTGGCCGGAGCAACGCCGTGCGAGCCATGAGCATGATGTGCGCGAGAGCGTGATTGCGGGGCCTGTCCCTGCGTGCGCTGGGCAGGAGTCTGCTGCTTAAAACGAGCGCCGCCAGCAGGCTGCGCGGGACGAGCTGCGGGCTGTTGAGCAGCACGCTGAGTAGGCTGAGCCGAACGCTGCATCGGCTGCCCCGGGCGCTGGCCAGGCTGAGCAGGGCGCGGCACGGGCTGCCGTGTACGATTCTGCTGGCGCGGATCGGAAGCGCTAGGCATGCGAAACCTCCTCGTTTTTACGATCGAGCCATGTCTGCAAGAACAGGCTGGCGGCGATCATGTCAATCTTGCCCCTCATCTGCTTTTCGTTGAGTCCCTGCTCTCGCAGGATTCGCTTGGCCTCCTGCGAGGACAGACGCTCATCCTCAAACTCCAGCGGAAGTTCGAGCTCGTCGGCAATCTTTTGGGCCACGGCGGCGACGCGCTCGGCCTGGGGGCCAGGCTCACCGGCCATGGTCAAGGGACGTCCGCTTACCAGGATATCGGGCTCATAGTCCTCGACCAGGTAGCGAAACGTCTTTGCCATACCAGTGACCTCGGCAGCCGGAAGCACCTTGACAGGCATCGCCATCTTGCCATCACGGCTCGAGACGGCAATGCCAATCCTGGTCTCCCCTATGTCCAGTGCGAGCGCGACCACAGCGACTACTTAGGTTCTTAAGCGCCGAGCGCGGTCTTGGCGGCCGCGAGGGCATCGGCGATACCGGCGGCGTTCTTGCCACCGGCCTGGGCCATATTGGGACGACCGCCACCGCGACCGTCGACCAGGCCCGCGATCTGCTTGATCACGTTGCCGGCATGGAAACCGGCCTTCACGGCGTCATCGGAGCCGGCGGCGAGCAGGGCCGGGGTGCCCTTCTCGGTCACGCTGGCGACGACGCAGGCGACGGGGCCGGCAACCTTCTGGTGCACGGTATCCCAGACGTTGCGCAGGTCTGCGGCCTCGAGACCCTGGAGCTCAGCGACGACGAGCTTGTAGCCATTCAGCTCGACAGCGCCGTCGATGGCGCTGGAAATGGCGTCGGAGGAGCCACCGGTCAGAGCCTTCTTGAGCTTGTTGGAAGTCTCGCGCAGCTCGGCCTGCAGGTTCTCCACGCGGGCGGGAACCTCGTCGACACGGCACTTGAGCGCAGCGGCAGCGGCGTCAACGAGCGCCAGGCGGTCGGCCATGTAATCGAGAGCGCCCTTGGAGGTCACGGCCTCGATACGGCGGACGTTCGAGCCCGTAGAGGACTCGGAAATGATCTTGAACAGACCGATCTCGGCGGTATTGGCGGCATGCGTGCCACCGCAGAGCTCGCGGGAGAACGGCTGGTCCTCGGCGCCCACGGAGACGACGCGGACAACGTCACCGTACTTCTCGCCAAACAGGGCAACAGCACCGGCGGACTTGGCCTCGTCGATGCCCATGACGCGGGTCACGACCGGCTTGGAAGCAAAGATCTGCTGGTTGACCAAGTCCTCGACAGCCTTGAGCTGCTCGGAAGACAGAGCCTCGAAGTGCGTGAAGTCAAAGCGCAGGTGCTCGGGCGTCACCAGCGAGCCGGCCTGGGAGACATGCTCGCCCAGGACCTGCTTAAGCGCGGCGTCGAGCAGGTGGGTAGCGGTGTGGTTGCGACGCAGGAAGCCACGGCGCTCGGCGTCGAGCGAGGCGGTCACGGTAGCACCGACGGTCAGCGTGCCCCCGGCGACGTGGGCGACGTGGGCATACAGGCCGTTGTGGTTCTTGGTATCGGAAACGGTCAGCGCAACGCCCTCGGCGGAAAGCTCGCCGGCGTCGCCCTGCTGGCCGCCCATCTCGGCGTAGAACGGGGTGCGGTCGAGCACGACCTCGACGTCCTCGCCCGCAGCGGCGGACTCGACGGACTCGCCGTTGCGCACGATGGCGACAACCTTGGCGCCCTCGATGACGTCATTGTCATAGCCGTCGAACTCGGTCGCGGCAACCTTGTCGGAAAGCTCGACCCACACGTCGTTGAAGCTGCCCCAGGCATCGCCCTTGGCGTTGGCGCGGGCGCGGGCCTTCTGGTCCTCCATGCAAGCGGTGAAGCCGTCCATATCGACGTCGTGACCGGCGGTGCCGGCGATCTCGACAGTCAGGTCAATGGGGAAACCAAAGGTGTCATGAAGCTTAAAGGCAACATCGCCCGGAAGGACAGCGCCGTCGGTGAGCGCGGCCAGGGCCTCGTCCAGGTAAACGCGGCCGTTGTCGAGCGTCGTTGAGAAACGCTCCTCCTCGGAGGCGACGATGCCCTTAACGAGCGCGACGTTCTTGAGCAGCTCGGGATATGCCTCACCCATCTGAGCATTGACCTCGTCGATAAACTTGGTCAGGAAGGCGCCCTCAATGCCCAGCAGGCGACCGTGGAACACGGCGCGGCGGAGCAGGCGGCGCAGGACATACTCGCGACCCTCGTTACCAGGCAGGATGCCGTCCGAGATCATAAAGTCGACGGCACGGGAGTGGTCGGCGATGATGCGCAGGGAGCGGCTGGCGCCGGAGTAATCGTCGGCGTCATAGGTCTTGCCGCTGATCTCCTCACCGAGCTTGATGAGGTGCTGCATCAGATCGCCGTCGTAGTTAGCGGTCTTGTGCTGCATGATAGCGGCCATGCGCTCCAGGCCCATGCCCGTATCGAGGTTGCGGTGCGGCAGCTCCGGCATGGAGCCGTCCTCCTGGCGGTCGTACTGGGTAAACACGAGGTTCCAGAACTCAAGGAAGCGATCGCAGTCGCAGCCGGGCTTGCAGTCGGGGCTGCCGCAACCGACCTCCTCGCCCATGTCAAAGTAGATCTCGGAGCACGGACCGCAGGGACCGGTGGGGCCAGCGGCCCAGAAGTTGTCGTCCTCGCCCAGACGCGAGATGTGATCCTCGGCAACGCCCAGGGAACGCCACACGTCATGGGTCTCGTCGTCCTCGGTAAAGACGGTGAAGTACAGGCGGTCGAGCGGCAGCTTGAACTCCTTGGTGATGAGCTCAAAGGCCCAAGTGCAGGCCTGCTGCTTGGAGACGCCACCAAAGGAGAAGTCGCCGAGCATCTCAAAGAAGGACAGATGACGGCCGTCCTCGCCGATGCAGTCGATGTCGTTGGTGCGAACACACTTCTGACAGGAGATTGCGCCGATCTCCTTCATGGTCTTCTTGCCCTGGTAGTACTCCTTAAACTGGTTCATGCCGGCATTGGCGAGCAGCAGCGAAGGATCGTCGGGAACGAGGGACGAAGAAGGATAGAGCTTAAGACCGCGCTCCTCAAAGAAGTTGAGGAACTTAGAGCGAATCTCGGCCGTAGTCATTGACGGGTAGTCAGCACTCATAGAGGGAATCTCCTCGGTTTCACATCGAAACAGTTCAAACGTAACGATATTACCATCCCACTGCGCCTGTGCAAAAAAGAGGGCCGCCAAACAGCGACCCTCCAGCGAAAGTGCATGTTATTTAGGACTAAGCAATCCTTTGAAAAAAATGTTTAAAAAAAAAGCGATATACTAGATATAACGAAACAACGAACTGAATAAAGAATACAAAAAAAGAGCCACGACCAGTTAAAGCCTGAGAAACTTTAACTGCGAGCCTTAATTGATTACCACCAATCAATTAAAGAAGTCGAGACCCAAAATTTGGTAAAGTATTTAATTACTTTATTAATCAGATACTTAAATATCTGTAAACCCATTATATCGGGTTTTTGAGGGGATTTCAAGTCTTTAAGAAGATACCAGGCAATCAATTAAGAAAAACTTAGTTGATTGCCTTTTTTGTTGTGATTCAACTTTGATCGTAGCTTCTAACTAATTAATTTTCGTAAGAAAGGAGAACAGCTGAATGAATATCCCTTTTGTTGTAGAAACTGTGCTTCATGACGGCTTGTTAAAGTACAAATTTAAAAATAGTAAAATTCGCTCAATCACTACCAAGCCAGGTAAAAGTAAAGGGGCTATTTTTGCGTATCGCTCAAAAAAAAGCATGATTGGCGGACGTGGCGTTGTTCTGACTTCCGAAGAAGCGATTCACGAAAATCAAGATACATTTACGCATTGGACACCAAACGTTTATCGTTATGGTACGTATGCAGACGAAAACCGTTCATACACTAAAGGACATTCTGAAAACAATTTAAGACAAATCAATACCTTCTTTATTGATTTTGATATTCACACGGAAAAAGAAGGTTGATTTTCAATCTCAACGCAACAGCCTGAACGGGCCC
>NZ_QSRV01000011.1:31458-61557 GCF_003437235.1 Collinsella sp. TF07-1 | reverse complement strand
ACGATGATGCCGTCGAGGTCATCGATCTGCGCGGACTGATAAAAACTGGTTTTGTTGAACTTTCCCTGGTCAACCATCATGTAGCCCTGGTTTGAGTTGGTAAGGTACATATGCTTGATCATGGCCGAGAAGTCGTGCTCGACGGTAAAACCGTGGTCGGGGTGGAATCCGTCGGCACTGACAAACGCCTTGTCGGCATGTAGTTTGCTCATGCAGTCGAGCGTTAGTGCGCCCGCGAGATAGAGGTGGCCCTTGCGCACGGAGCCGCCCAGCAGCACTACCGAAGCATTGGGGAGATTGAAGCTGGCGTAGTTCGCGATTGCAAGATCGCCGGTGATAATGGTGATCTCACGCTTGTCCATGAGGGCCTTAGCGAAGTAAAAGCCTGTGGTGCCGATATCAATTACCAGAACATCGCCATCATCAACAAGAGTTGCTGCGGTTGCGGCGATGGCCTCCTTGGCCTCGACTTGGACATTGATGCGCTCCTCGGGATACGAGATTGCGTTGGAGCGAGAAAGCGATACCGCTCCGCCGCGTACGCGACGCAGCTTGCCTTCGGATTCCAACGAGATGAGGTCGTGTCGTGCGGTGACTTCCGAAACCGAAAAACGGCGAACGATGTCGGATACCGAGATATTTGGCTTTTCGGCCAGCCAATTCATGATAAATCGCTGACGCTCGGCCGGTGAAAGGTCTGAAGTAGATGCCATATGCCGCTCCTTTTGAACAAAAGGTAAAAAGATGCGCCTTTCGTAATCGAAATATAACGTATCGATATGAAAAGAACAAGGCAAATTCGAATGAATCAAAAGAACGGAATGGCATGTCATAAATGCATGCGTAGCAGATAGTTCGCACGTAAACGGGCTATAAAGAGTCTCATTCTGAAGGTGCCGCCCAAAAGAAGTACGTTCACGCCCGATATTCGACCGTTCACGGAAAGCTGACAATTGAGATTTCGATAGCTTTTGAAATGGTTTATAAAAGAAAACCGAAAAGCTTTTGAAACAAAGAAGAAGGCTTTCGATAGCAATAGTGTTAGATGAGAAAGGACCGAACATGGCGATCAAGGTGTTTGCCGACGGCGCTAACCTCGAGGGCATGCTTGACATGCATGACAATGGCAACGTTCAGGGCTTCACGACCAATCCTTCCCTTATGAAGGCCGGCGGCGTGACCGACTACCGCGCTTTTGCCAAGACGGTTCTTGAGCACATTACTGATGTGTCGGTCTCTTTTGAGGTATTCGCCGACGACGAGGCGGGTATGGAAGCCGAGGCTCGCGAGATCGCAACCTGGGCAGACAACGTCTACGTTAAGATCCCGGCGCTCAACACCAAGGGCGAGTCCACTGCCGCGCTGGTCAAGCGCCTTTCTGCCGACGGCATCAAGGTGAATGTCACCACTATCTTTACGCCCGAGCAGGTCGACGAGTTTGTCGATGCCGTTTCTGCTGAGACCCCCTCTATTCTGTCCATCTTTGCCGGTCGCATTGCCGATACCGGCGTCGATCCGCTGCCCCTCATGGCGGAGTCCGTAAAGAAGGCTGCCGTTAAGCCTGCTGCCGAGGTTCTCTGGGCGTCTACGCGCGAGGTCCTCAATATCTTCCAGGCGGAGTCCGTTGGATGCCAGATCATTACGGTCCCCAATGCCCTTCTTGCCAAACGCAAGAATTTCGGGAAAGATTTGCTTGAGTACTCGCTTGATACGGTCAAGGGCTTTGCCCGCGACATTCAGGCGCTTGGTTTTCACATCCTGCCCGAGGAGTAGGGGACGAGCATGCTGACTGATCTTCTTAAGCCCGAGCTTGTTGCCTGCCACGTCGAGGCCTCCGACTGGGAGGAAGCGATCAGGGCATGCGGTAAGTTGCTCGTAGACGCTGGCAAATGCGACCAGAGCTATGTTGACGCCATGATTTCATCGGTTCACAAATTCGGCCCCTATATGGTCTTGGAAGAGGGCATCGCCATGCCCCACGCTCAGGCAGATGGCAATGTGAGTGAAGCGGGGATCTGTATCGTCACGCTTGACCCAGCCGTTGCGTTTGGACACGAGGATTTCGATCCGGTTCACGTGCTCGTGGGTATTTGCGCACCCGACCCCAAGGCTCATCTTGGCTGCTTGGCGGAGCTTTCGCAGATGTTTGAGGACGAGGACTGCATTGCCAAGCTCAGCGCATGCGATACGCCCGAGCAGGTTTTGGAGACCATGCGTTCATTCTTTTAGGCCTTAATGGCACGGCGATGCGTCGCCGCTTTTGGATAGACGGAAAACCGTCACGTGTAGGAGAGGAAGGTTGCCATGCATATCATCACCGTATGCGGAAACGGCATCGGGTCCAGCCTGATGCTCGCTGGCAAAGTCGAGGAGCTTTGCGAGGAAGAGGGCATCAAGGCCGACGTTGAGTCTATGGACCTGAACGGTGCTTCTTCCGCAAATCCGGATCTGTTCATCACCGTTAAGGAACTCGCCCCCGAGCTCCACGGCAACGTTGTGATCGTTCGCAGCTATGTGAACAAGAAGAAGATCCGCGAAGACGCCCTCGAGGCAATCAAGGCGGCCGCCGCTAACGCCTAAAGCGGCACAAAAAAGGGCGGTTCCCTGTGGAAGAGGGAAACGCGCCCACGTTAGAGAGAAAGGAAGCGCAGATGCAAGCCATCCTTCCCATACTTGAGTTTATCCAATCGATTCTGACCAAGCCAGCGTGGATTATGGGTCTATTTGCCTTTGTGGGCCTTGTCGCGCTTAAGCGCCCTGCCCACAAGGTGATGACGGGCACCCTGAAGCCCATTCTTGGTTACATCATGCTGTCTGCCGGCGCCGCTGTTGTTCAGGAGAACCTTGCTCCGCTGGGTACCTTCATCGAGACCGGTTTCCACATCACCGGCGTCGTGCCCAACAACGAGGTCGTCGTTTCGATGGCTCAGAGCGTCCTCGGCGTTCAGACCATGATGATCCTGATTCTCGGCTATGTCGTGAACATTATCATTGCCCGCTTTACCAAGTTTAAGTACATCTTCCTGACGGGCCATCACAGCATGTTTATGGCCTGCCTGCTGTCTGCCGTTCTGCAGGCATCTGGCTTCCAAGATGTCCAGCTTGTCATCGTGGGCGGCATGTTCCTGGGCCTCGTGAGCGCTATGCTTCCCGCCGTTGGTCAGCGTTTCACCGAGAAGGTTACCGATGGCGATGAAATCGCCATGGGCCACTTCGGTTCACTCGCCTATTACATCTCCGCTGCAGTCGGTACGCTTTTTGCTAAGGACGCCGAGGAGAACAGCACCGAGAAGATCGAGGTTCCCGAGAAGTTCGCCTTCCTGCGCGATACTACCATCTCCACGGCTCTTACCATGGCCTTCTTCTACCTGGTTACCGCTTTCGCCGCTTACATCGCAGATCCTGCGGTCGTTACCAAGACCGCTGGCGGCGACAACGTGATTGTCTATGCCCTGACCTGTGCCCTGTCCTTTGCCGTTGGTGTCACCATCGTCTATAACGGCGTTCGTATGATCCTTGCCGACCTGGTCCCGGCTTTCCAGGGCATCTCCAACAAGCTGATCCCCGGTGCCATCCCCGCCGTCGACTGCGCCGTCTTCTTCCCCTATGCTCCCACCGCCGTCATCCTCGGCTTTGTCGCATCCTTCATCGGTGGCGTGGTCGGTATGTTCATCGTGGGCGTTACCCTGGGCATCTTCATCATCCCGGGCATGGTTCCCCACTTCTTCTGCGGTGCTACCGCAGGCATCTACGGCAATGCTACCGGCGGTCGCAAGGGCGCAGCTCTTGGCGCTTTCGTCAACGGTCTGCTCATCACCTTCGCCCCGGCCCTGCTCCTGCCCGTTCTTGACGTCTTTGGCTTCAAGAACACTACGTTCGGCGACTTCGATTTCTCCGTCATTGGTATTACGCTTGGCCGCGCTGCCGAGGCCTTCGGTACCACCGGTGTCTACGCGATTCTCGCCGTCCTTCTGGTCGTTGCCTTCGTCCCCAACTTCATCCACACCAAGGGTGCTGTGATCAATCACGTTGAGGAAGAGTAATCCAGGCATACGTTAAGCCCTAATCGGGCGGAGCTCCGATAACCGGCTCCTACACGGAAGCGGTGACGTCTCAATCGAGGCGTCACCGCTTTTTGCTTTGGAGCGATTGTGAATATGAGCCGGCGAGGCGCTGCTTCTGTTCCGTGAACGGAATCAAACGCAATGATCGGCAAAAACGTTTTGCCGCTGGGGCGTCGATATAAAAATGGTAAATCTGCAAAACCGTTCGCCGAGAAGATAAAAAACCGCAGTTCACGCCTTGATAAACGTAGATAAAGTGTTTAGCAGTTTATCGGCCGTATGCTAACGAAAGGAATCAGGCAGATGGCAATCAAGGTGTTCGCTGACGGTGCAAACCTCGAGGGCATGCTCGACATGTACGAGAGCGGCAACGTTCAGGGTTTCACGACCAACCCGTCCCTTATGAAGAAGGGCGGCGTGACGGATTACCGCGCGTTTGCCAAGGAGGTCCTGGCCCACATCACCGATGTGTCCGTGTCGTTTGAGGTCTTTGCCGACGACGTCGAGACCATGGAGGTCGAGGCCCGCGAGATTGCTGCCTGGGCCGAGAACGTCTACGTCAAGATTCCGTGCGTGACCACCAAGGGCGAGTCCACCGCCGAGCTGGTGCACAAGCTTTCGGCCGACGGCATCAAGGTCAACGTCACCACCATCTTTACGCCTAAGCAGGTCGACGAGATGGTCGAGGCTGTTGATGCGGAGACGCCGTCCATCATCTCGCTCTTTGCCGGCCGCATCGCCGACACCGGCGTCGACCCCATTCCGTTTATGACGGAGTCGGTCAAGAAGGCAGCCGCCAAGCCTAACTGCGAGGTCCTGTGGGCATCCACGCGTGAGCTTATCAACATTTACCAGGCAGAAGCCTGCGGTTGCCAGATCATCACGGTGCCCAACAGCATCCTGGCCAAGCGCAAGAACATCGGTCGCGACCCGTACGAGGTCTCGCTCGATACCGTGCGCGGCTTTGCCAAGGATATCGCCTCGCTCGGGTTCCACATCCTGCCGTAACGCGAACACTGGCTGCGCCGAGGGTTGTTCGCCCCGGCCTTTCCTTTCCCTATCGCTCACGCGCTTCGCGAGGGTCGCGCTAGGTAAAGGAAAGGCCGGGGCTGCCGAAACGAGCTTGCCGGCAAGTTAGCACTCGGCTTCCATATCCTGCCGTAGGCAAAGGTACCCCCGCCTGCGACGTGCAAAATTGAGAGTATTCAGCAAGGTAAAGGCTTTTACCAGCTGGTTGAAGCACGGAACAGCCCCCGTTTTGGCTCTGACGACGCTAAAACGGGGGCTGTTTGTGACTATATTGCCTCTGAGGGGCGTTCGGAGCGGCGGAAATTGCAGAATACTCGCGATTTTGCACGTCGCTACAGGGGGTACCCTTGCTTTGGCGGTTTATTTCCCCTGCACCATGGTGAGCGAGATCTTCTTGCGGTCGCGATCGACCTTTTCGACCCACACCTTGACCGTGTCGCCGACGTGCACCACGTCGCTTGGGTGCTTGACGAAGCGGTTGGCCAGTTTGGAGATGTGCACGAGGCCGTCCTGATGCACGCCCACGTCGACGAAGGCGCCAAAGTCGACGACATTGCGCACCGTGCCCTTGAGCTCCATGTCGGGTTCCAGGTCGTTGATGGAAAGTGCCGAGCGGCTAAAGACCACCTCGGGCGCGTCGTCGCGCGGGTCGCGGCCGGGCTTCTTGAGCTCGTTGACAATGTCGATGAGCGTGAGGGTGCCGCAGTCCAGGTCGCTTGCCAGCGCCGAGATACTGCCCAGACGGCGCTCGATGTCGGGCACGCCGCCGCGGCTGAGCTCGCTTGCCGCAACGCCGGCACGCTCCAGGACGGCCGTGGCCACCTCGTAGCTTTCGGGGTGGACGCTTGTCGCGTCGAGCGGGTTCTTGCCGCCGCTGATGCGCAGGAAGCCCGCGGCGTTGAGATATGCCTTGGGTCCCAGCTTGGGGACCTTCTTGAGCTGGCGGCGATCGGTAAAGGCGCCGTTTTCCTCGCGGAAAGCCACGATGTTTTTGGCCACGCTCGGCGTGATGCCCGATACGTATCCCAGCAGGCTCGCGCTCGCGGTGTTCACGTCGACGCCCACGCGGTTAACGACGTCCTCCACCACGTGGCCCAGGGTGCGCGAGAGTTCGGCCTGGTCAAGGTCGTGCTGGTATTGACCCACGCCGATGGACTGGGGCGGAATCTTGACGAGCTCTGCCAGCGGGTCTTGCAGGCGGCGGCCCAGGCTCATGGCGCCACGTACGGTGACGTCCAGGTCGGGATATTCCTGGCTGGCGAGCTCGGAGGCGGAGTACACCGATGCGCCGGCCTCGTTGACGATGGTGTAGCGAAGGCTGGGCGCCTGCTCGGCAATGAACTCCGAGACGACTTCCTCGGTCTCGCGGCTGGCGGTGCCGTTGCCGATGACGATGGTGTTGACGCCGTCCTTCTTGACGAGGCGGGCGAGCTCGCGCTTGGTGCCGGCGACGTCGTGGCGCGGCTTGGTGGGGTAGACCACGCCGTGGTCGAGCAGCTTGCCGGTCTCGTCCATGACGGCGACCTTGCAGCCGGTGCGGTAGCCCGGATCGAGCGCGAGCACGCGGGCGCCGCGCACGGGGCGCGCCGAGAGCAAGCCCTCGAGATTCTTGGCAAAGACGTTGATGGCCTCGGTCTGGGCACGAACGGTGAGTTTGGCGCGGGCCTCGCGCTCCAGCGAGGGGGCCATGAGGCGCTTGTAGCCATCGGCGATGGCGGCGTCAAAGACGGGAGCAAACACGCCCTGGCGACGGGGCCAGCGGCTGCCGAGGCGTGCCGTAGCGGCAGCGCCGTCGACGTTCACGCGCACGCGGAGCTTGCCCTCACGCTCACCGCGGTCGATAGCCAGCACACGGTGGTTGGGGATGCGACGCAGCGGCTCATCATAGCTGTAGTACGGCTCGTAGGGGGTCTTCTCGGCGGGGTCGGTGGCCTCGACGACGATGTCGGCGGTGTTTTGCGTAAAGGCGCGCAGGTCGGCGACGTTCTCGGGGTCCTCGGCCACCGTCTCGGCCACGATGTCGGCGGCGCCGGCGAGCGCCTTCTCGGGCGTGTCGAAGCCGGCCTCCTCGTTGACGTATGCCGCGGCGGCGTCGAGCGCGCTGCCCTTGGCCGAGGCCTGCATGATGACCATGTTGGCAAGCGGCTCCAGACCTGCCTCGCGGGCCTTCTGCGCGCGGGTCATGCGCTTTTTACGGTAGGGCTTGTAGAGGTCTTCGACGCGCTGGAGCTGTGTGGCCTCGCGAATCTGCTGCTCGAGCTCGGGCGTGAGTTTGCCCTGGGCGTCGATGAGCAGGATGACGTCCTCTTTACGCTGTTCAAGATTGCGCAGGTAGGACAGGCGCTCGTCGAGCGCGCGCAGGGCAACGTCGTCCATGCCGCCCGTTGCTTCCTTGCGGTAGCGCGAGATAAAGGGGATGGTGTTGCCCTCGTCGATGAGCTTGACGGCTGCCTCGACGTTGGCGGCCTTAAGGTTGAGCTCGCGGGCGAGCTGGGCGATAAGATCCATGGAACTTCCTGTCTGTGAGTACGTTACAGGTGCATGAGCCACCCAGTCTACCACCCGCCCGCGCCGCGGCTGCAAAGAAAGCCCCGCGGGCAGGAGGCTGCTCGCGGGGCAAAGAAGAGGGGCTTATTTGTGGCGGACCGAGGGGCTCGGCATGGGGTTTCTGTCGCGGCCGCTCTTAAGGCGTTACAGCTCGACGAGCTGGCCGGTCTCGGCGGCCTCCTTGACGGCGTTGAGAAGCGTGAGCGTCTTGACGTTATCGGCGGGGGTTACGACGGGCTCAACTTCGCGGCGGACGACCTTCACAAAGTGCTTGAGCTGCATCTTGTGCGGCAGCGCCGGGTCGACGGCCGGAATCTCCATCTGCAGCGGCTTGTGCCAGTTGGAGGCGCCGTCGTAGGAGAACTGGTGCAGGCGGGGCAGCGACAGGGCGCCTTTGGTGCCGCCGATGAAGTAGGCGTCGGCGTCGAAGGGGCGGTACTGCGGATCCTCGCGGGCGGTCGCCTCCCAGTTCCAGGGGCTGGCGGTGGCGTCGGAGATGGTCATGCTCGCGAGCGCTCCGTCGGCAAAGCGAACGTTGACCACGGCGGAGTCCTCGGTCTCAAAACCGCGGGCGGCGCTGGACTGCATGCCCTGGACGGCGACGGGCTCGCCCAGCAGGTAGCGGAGCAGGTCGACGTCGTGCACCAGGTTGACCAGGATCGGGCCGGCACCCTTCTTGCGGCGCCACTCGACATCGAAGTACTCGTCGTTCTTATAGATCATGTAGTGGAAGCTCGACACGGTGAGCTTGCCCAGCTCGCCGGACTCGATGATCTCCTTGGCCTTGTTGACGAAGGGGTTGTGGCGACGGTGCTGACCCACGAGCACGGGCACGCCGGCGGTCTCGGCCTCGGCGGCGAAGGCCTGGGCATCTTCGAGATCGTTGGAGATCGGCTTTTCGACCAACGGCACGATGTTGCGCTTGATGGCCTCGCGGGCAACGCCTAGGTGCAGGTCGTTGGGGGTGGCGATGATGACGGCCTCGGGCTTGACCTCGTCCATCATCTGGGCGGGATCGGTGAAGAACGGCACGCCGGCGGCCTCGGCCGTGGCGCGGGCGCCCTCAAAGGCGTCGGCGATGGCGACGAGCTCGGCCTCGGGCTCCTCGGTGACAAAGCGGATGTGGTTGCGGCCCATGGCGCCGGCGCCGATGACGGCAATGCGGACGGGGTTGAGCTCAGACATTTCGACTCCTTAATACTGGTGGCTTGGAATGCGGCAAGAGGACGGCCCTTGCCGCGTCAAGCAAAACTAGGCGGACTTCTTCTTGCTGTCGGAGACCATCATGTAGACGGTGAGCACGACGGCGATGGCGGCGATCACGATGGCGCCGTAGAAGGACTGCTGGTAGGCGGCGCTGCCGGCCTCGGCGTGATACAGCACGGCGGTGATGGGCTGGCTGATCCAGGTAGAAGCGGCGTAGCCCAAAAACATGATGCCGTAGTTGACGCCGATGTTGCTGGTGCCAAAGGCGCCACCGGTGAGCGGCGGGTAGATGACGAGCAGGGCGCCAAAGCTAAAGCCGAGCAGGGCGAGTGCCACAAAGAACATGCTCTGCGTAAAGCTCATCGACATGATGACGAGCGCGACGATGGTGACGACAAGGCTGATAAGCAGCGACTTGTAGGCGCCGAGCTTGTCGATGATCTGACCAAAGGACAGGCGGCCAACCAGGTTGGCGCAGGTGTTGACGGAGACCACCACACCGCCGAGGGCGACGGCTGCGGCGCTCGTGGGGTCGGCGAAGAGCTGGACGGCGGCGATGGAGGCAACCTTGCCCACGAGCAGGGTACCCGCGGTGGCGGCAAAGGCGAAGGTGACGATGAGGACCCAGAAGCGCGGGGTCTTGACCATCTCGCCCGGGGTGAGGTCGCCGAAGGTGCCGGCATGTGCGCCGCCCTTGGGGGCCTCGAAGCCCTCGGGCAGCCAGCCGGCCTCGGGGGCCTTCAGGAACAGGGCGGAGGCGGCGATCGTCACAAAGAAGATGACGCCGAGTGCCTTGAGGGCGCCAAAGATGCCCAGGCTCGGGATGAGCAGTGAGGCGAGCACCGGGGACAGCACGGCGGGGCCGGCGGTCGAAGCGGCGAGCGTAATGCCGGAGGCGAGGCCCTTCTTGTCGATAAACCACTTCTGACCCGTGGTGAGTGCCGGGTTGTAGCCCAGGCCGTTGCCGACAGCGGCGACGAGCGAGAACCACAGGTAGAACTGCCACGGCTCGGTGACGGTGCCGGACATGAACCAGCCCAAGCCGTAGCACACGGCGGCGGCGATCACGACGTTGCGGGGGCCGATCTTATCGGAGATGCGACCGGCGAAGATACCCGTCACGGCCATGATGGTCTGAAAGACCGGGAAAGCCCAGGTAAGAGCGCTGGACCACTCGGGATAGACGGCGAGCAGGTTCTTGCTCACGACGGAATACAGCGCGATGGAGCTGATGAAGAACATGGTGACGCACGCGGCGGAAAGCACGACGGCGCGACCCTTGTTGGAGTTGGTGGAAGCCATTGGACTCTTTCTAATCGATACGGGGGAGGGGCGGACGCGTCCGCGGGGCCTCCCTGTCAGGCTGGTTTACTGGTCGGTCGGCTTTGCGACGCCGGACTCGTCGGACCAAAGCTCGACACCCTTGTTCTTGAGGTAGTTGTCGGCATAGGCGCGACGGCCGCCGGGCTTAGCGGTGAGGTCGCCCATCATATTGGAGAAACCGCCGTCGACCTTGATGGCGTCGCCGGTGGTAAAGTCCGAGCGCTTGGACGCCAGGAACATGACGGCGTTGGCGATATCGCTGACCTCGCCGATGCGGCGCGTGGCGATCAGGCGGCTGCGACTCTTCTCGACTTCGGGGTCAGCGTAAAAGCTCGCCGACATGGGGGTCTTGACAAAGCAGGGCTCGACGCAGTTGGAGCGCACGCCGTAGGGGCCCCACTCGGCGGCCAGCATCTTGGACATCATGTTGACGCCCGCCTTGGTGGAGCTGTACACGCCCGAGAATGTCTCGGGGGAGTGGCTGGCAACGGTCGAGATGTGCACCAGGCGACCCTGGCCAGCCTTGATCATCTCGCGGCCAAAGCGCTGCGAGGTGATGAAGTAGCCGGTGAGGTTGACGTTGATGACCTCGTTCCAGTCACTCAGCGGCAGGTCTTCCATGGCTGCGAAGCGCAGGATGCCGGCGGTGTTGACGAGGACGTCGACGCGGCCGAAGTCGGCGATGGTGGCATCGACGGCGGCCTGAACCTCGGCCTCGTCGGTGGCGTTCATCTTGTAGCCCTCGGCGTGGATGCCAAACTCGGCGGCGAGGTCGGCAGCTGTGGCCTTGACCTTCTCCTCGTCCAGGTCGAGCAGGACAACGTTGGCGCCGTTGCGGGCGAACTCGCGGCAGATCTCGACGCCCATGCCGCCGAGCGCGCCGGTCACAGCGCAGACATCGCCCTCGAGCTTAAGCCAGTTGCTCATAGGAACTTCCCTTCTTGTGCCTCCCTGTGGGCCGCTCCCATTAATCGACCCACGTGGTTTTCGCTGGTTATCGTATGCTTTGCATTTGCGCAGGTGAATTGCATATTTGTTAGAATGGCGTAAACCTCTGGTTTATAGCTCACAAGACGATTTGTCCGTAATTGAGTGTGTGACCTGCCAAAACAACCCCCTGCGGCCGCGCATGGGCATACGTCTGGAAACGGGAGATTGACGTGTACGATCGACGACTTGAGGCCATATCGGCCGCCGCGGAGCTGGGAAGCTTCTCGCGTGCCGCGGCAAAGCTGCGCGTGTCGACGCCGGCACTCGTCAAGCAGGTTTCGGGCTTCGAGGCCGAGTTCGGCATCACGCTGTTCGAGCGGTCGCACTCGGGCGTTAAGGTGACGCCGGCTGGTGCGCTACTGGTGGACGACGCGCGCTCGATCATGCGCCAGTCCGAGGACGCACTGCGTCGTGCCCGGCGCGCGGCGGGCGATGGCGGTGCGGTGCGCTTGGGCGTGTCGATGATGTGCCCGGGGCGCCAGACGCTGTCGATGTGGACGGACGTGCACGAGCTGGAGCCGTCGTTGCGCTTTGAGATTGTGCCGGTGAGCGATCTCTATGACGAGCGCGAATCCGTTATGCGCAGCCTGGGGCGCGAGGTGGATGTGGTGCAGTCGAGTTTTTCGACCCCGCGCTGGGGCGACGCCTGCCAAAAGCTCCTCATCGTCAACGTGCCGTTTTATATCGACGTGCCGCGCACGAGCCGGCTCGCGCGCAAGACGCGCATCACGGTTGCCGACCTGGAGGGCATGCGCCTGCGCGTGCTCCGTCACGGCAACGACGCCATGGACAGCCTGCGCATCGACTTGTTGGCCGATGGCGGCGTGGACGTGATCGATGTGGATAGCTTCGACTTTGCGCTCTTTAACGAGGCCGAGGAAAAGGGCGACGCGGTGCTCACCTGCGGCGCATGGTCGGGGGTGCATCCGGCCTTTGTGGGCGTGCCGTTTCTATGCGGCCGCGAGGTGCCGGTCTTTCTACACTACCCGCTCGAGCCAACCCTCCAAGTACAAAAATTTGTCAACGCCATGGCCCAACTCCTCAAGTAGCTTACACAAAACGAGGCCCTGGCCAAACGGCCAGGGCCTCACTAACCTTTATTCCGTTTTAAACAACGGGCTGATTGCGCGCAGGAGGGTGCCCCGGGGCGGCGGGGTATTTCCTCCGCGCGCAGTTTCGCAGCGAAGCGAGAATGTTTGAGCACGGAGGAATTACCCCGACGCCCCGGGGAACCCTCCGTCAGTAACCGTTCCTACTCCAGCTCAAACGCTCCCGTGTACAGCTGGTAGTAATACCCGCGCTTGGCGATCAGCTCGTCGTGGTTGCCGCGCTCGATGATGCGGCCGTGATCCAGACAGATGATCGCGTCGGAGTTGCGCACGGTGGACAGGCGGTGTGCGATGACAAACGTCGTGCGGCCCTCCATGAGCTTGTCCATGCCCGCCTGTACGATGGCCTCGGTGCGGGTGTCGATGGAGCTCGTGGCCTCGTCCAGGATCATCGCCGGCGGATCGGCGACGGCGGCGCGGGCGATCGAGATCAGCTGGCGCTGGCCCTGCGACAGCTGGGCGCCGTTGCCGGTGAGCATGGTGTCATAGCCGTCAGGCAGGCGGGTGATAAAGTCGTCCGCGCCGGCGAGCTTGGCCGCCGCGATGCACTCCTCGTCGGTGGCATCCAGGTTGCCGTAGCGGATGTTATCCATCACGGTGCCGGTGAACAGGTTCACGTCCTGCAGCACGACGCCCAGCGAGCGGCGCAGATCGGCCTTGCGGATCTTATTGACGTTGATGCCGTCGTAGCGGATCTTGCCGTCGGCAATGTCGTAGAAGCGGTTGATGAGGTTGGTGATGGTCGTCTTACCGGCACCGGTGGCGCCGACAAACGCGACCTTCTGGCCCGGCTTGGCAAACACGGACGCGCCGTGCAGCACCTCGTGGTCGGGCGTGTAACCAAAGTCGACGTTATCCATGACCAGGTCGCCGCGCAGCGGTACGTACTCGATCTCGCCGGTTGCGCGGTGCGGATGTTTCCATGCCCACATGCCGGTGTGGTGGTCAGCCTCCTCGAACTCCCAAGTCTCGGGGTTTACCTGCGCGTTGACGAGCGTCACGTAGCCTTCGTCGGCCTCGGGCTTCTCGTCGATGAGTTCAAAGATACGGTCGGCGCCGGCGAGGCCCATGACCACGGCGTTGATCTGCTGCGAGATCTGACCGATCTGTCCGCAGAACTGCTTGGTCATGTTGAGGAACGGCACCACGACGGCGATGGACAGCGCCATGCCCGAGATGCTCAGGTTGGGCACGCCCAGCGCTAGGAAAATGCCGCCCGCCAGTGCGACCAGCACGTAGAGCAGGTTGCCCAGGTTCATAAGGATGGGCATGAGGATGTTGGCGTACATGTTGGCCTTCTGCGAGACCTCGAAGAGCTTTTCGTTGCGCTCGTCAAAATCGGCCTCGGCGGCAGACTCGTGGCAGAATGCCTTGACGACCTTCTGGCCGTTCATGACTTCCTCGATATGACCCTCGACCACGCCGAGCTCGGTTTGCTGCGCAATAAAGAAGCGCGCGGAGTTGGAGCCGAGCAGCTTGGTCATAAAGGTCATAAAGGCGACGCCGGCGATGATGACCAGGCACATCCACACGCTGTAGTACAGCATGATAAAGAACACCGTGACGATGATGATGATCGTCATGAGCAGGTTGGGCAGCGACTGACTGATCATCTGGCGCAGCGTATCGATGTCGTTGGTGTAGTGGCTCATGATATCGCCGCGCTGGTGCGTGTCGAAGTAGCGGATCGGCAGGTCCTGCATGCGGTTGAACATCATCTCGCGCAGCTTCTCCAGCGAGCCCTGCGTGACGATAGCCATGGCGCGGTTCCAGAAGAGCGAGGACAGGACGCCGACGCCGTAGATGCAGGCGAGGGTGGTCACGAGCTGCAGAATCTTGGGCCGTGCGGCTTCCCAATCGCCCGACTGCCACGATTCGCTAATAATCTGCAGGGCGCTCTGCAGGAAGGTCGCGCCGATGGAGTTGATGATGGCGCAGAGCACCACGCCGGCGACGACAAGGGGCAAAAGCACGGGATAGAAGCCAAAGAGCGTCTTGATGAGGCGCGACATGGTGCCGCCCTTACGGTTGAGTGCGCGCTCGGCGGTCGTTGCCTTACTCATGTGCCTCGCCTCCTTCCTGGGTCTGAGCTTGCGTTGCGGATGCCTCGGTGTCGGCCTCGACGGCCCCTTCGCCCTCGGCAGACATCTTGTTTTGCGAGGTAAAGGTCTCGCGGTAGATCTCGCTCGTCTTGAGTAGCTCGTCATGGTTGCCGATCTGCGCGATACGGCCGCCCTCCATGACGATGATGCGGTCTGCGTCCTGCACGGAGCTGATGCGCTGGGCGATGATGAGCTTGGTCGTGTTGGGAAGATAGCTTGCCAGCCCTGCGCGGATCTTGGCGTCGGTCTTGGTGTCGACGGCGCTGGTGGAGTCGTCCAGGATCAAGATCTTGGGGCGACGCAGCAGGGCGCGTGCAATGCACAGGCGCTGCTTCTGACCGCCCGAAACATTAGAGCCGCCCTGTTCGATCCAGGTGTCGTAGCCCTTGGGGAAACCGTCGACAAACTCGTCGGCACAGGCCAGATGCGCTGCCTCGCGGACTTCCTCGTCGGTGGCGTTCGGGTCGCCCCAACGCAGGTTCTCGGCGATGGTGCCGCTAAACAGCACGTTTTTCTGCAGCACCATGGCGACCTGGTGACGCAGCGCGTCCAGGTCGTAGTCGCGCACGTCCACGCCGCCCACGCGCACAGCGCCTTCGGTGGTGTCGTACAGGCGGGCGATGAGGTTAACGAGCGTGGACTTGGCCGAGCCGGTGCCGCCGATGATGCCGATGGTCTCGCCGCTCGTAATGTGCAGGTCGATATCGTCGAGCGCCTGGCGCTTCGCATGCTTGGAATACTTAAAGCTCACGTGGTCAAAGTCGATGGAACCGTCGGCAACCTCGAGCACGGGCTCGGCGGGATCGGCGATCGTGGGCTCGGCGGCCAGCACCTCGGCAATGCGGTGTGCCGATTCGTCGGCCATGGTCACCATGACAAAGATCATCGACAGCTGCATCAGGCTCATGAGAATCTGGAAACCATAGGTAAAGGTCGAGGAGAGCTGGCCCACGTCGAACAGCGTGCCCTGGCTCGTGATGATGAGCTTGGAGCCCAGGTAGATGATGACGACAAACGCGCCGTTGACGCAGATGTTCATCATGGGGTTGTTAAAGGCGAGCAGCTTCTCGGCGCGGGTGAAGTCCATCTGGACGTCGCGCGCGGCGGTCGCGAACTTCTCCTTCTCAAAGTCTTCGCGCACATAGCTCTTGACCACGCGCATGCCGGTGACGTTTTCCTCGACGGACTCGTTAAGGGCATCGTACTTGTGGAACACGCGCGAGAAGATGGGGCGCACCTTAAAGATGATAAAGAACAGTCCAAAGCCCAGCAGCGGAATGATGACCAGGTAGACCATGGCGACGCTGCCGCCCATGATAAATGCCATGGTAAAGGCGAAGATCAAGACCAGCGGCGCGCGCACGGCGATACGGATGATCATCATAAAGGCCTGCTGAACGTTGTTGATGTCGGTGGTCAGACGCGTGACGAGTGAGGAACTCGAGAACTCATCGATGTTGGCAAAGCTGAACGTCTGGATCTTGTAGAACAGGTCGTGACGCAGGTTCTTGGCGAACCCGCAGCTCGCATGGCTGCAGGTGACGCCGGCCGCGGCGCCAAAAGCAAGCGACGTCAGCGCGATGAGCACCAAAAAGCCTGCGGTGGGAAGCATCTCGGCTACGGTGGCGCCGTCTTTGATAGCGTCGATCAGGTTGGCGGTGATGAATGGAATCAGCATCTCGCAGAGCACCTCGCCAAGCACGAGCAACGGCGTGGCAACGGTGACTTTCATATAGTCGCGGATGCTGCCCATGAGGGTTTTAATCATCCAGTTCCTCCCAGGTTACGCGGATTTTATCGAGCATTTCGGCGAGGTCCTCGCGCTCGTCATGGGTTAGCGCGCTAAAGGCCTGCTCTCTAAAGCGAATGCGGGCTGCCTGGTCGATGCGGGCATTTTCCCGGCCGGTTTCGGTCAGGCGAATGGTGAGCTGCCGTCGATCCTTGGGGTTACGGCTGCGCTCGATGAGGCCGTTGAGCTCGAGCTTGGACAGGATCTCGGAAAGCGATCCCGGCTTGAGGTCGAAGTGCATGCCGAGCTCCTGCTGCGACATCTCGCCGCCGGGTTGCTTGGCCAGCAGGCAGATGATGGGCGCCTTGCCGGACACGCCTCCGCCATGAAAATGCATGTAATGGCCGCAAAAGCCCAGGCCGCTCAGGATGCGCTTGGCGAGTTTGTCTTCGGCGCTGACCGCTTCGGGTACATCCGCCGGCTGTGACGGGTCGCCGCCGGGCTCGTGCGAACAAAGGCTAAGAGGTTCATCGCACATGAATTAGTGCCGCTCCTTTCTTTATTTAGGTAGTTGAATTGTTTTGTGCCTAACTAATCTAGGAGCATGAGAAATGAATGTCAAGGTACCAAACTTATTATGTTCGAGCGGCACTTGGGGACACTCCTTGCGCCATTTACCGGTGATTCGTAGGGGGGGCGGAGGTAAACGGAGCAATTTCGAAACCTTTCCGCAACAATTTGCCCTTCGTACCGCTCGACTCCGCTCGCAACGTTCCCTGCGCTACACTTAGTCGCACTGTGGCGCTGCGCGCCGCGCCCGAAACAAGGGAGACCCTCATGAAGAACACTCAGCTGCTGCTGATCAACGATATGTGCGGCTACGGCAAGGTCGCGCTTTCCGCCATGCTGCCGGTACTGTCGCACATGGGCTACCGTATCCATAACTTGCCGACGGCGCTCGTTTCCGACACGCTCAACTACCCCAAGTTCTACATCTACGACACCACCGAGTACGTGCGCCAAAGCCTCGCTATCTGGGAGGAGCTCGGCTTTGAGTTCGACGCCATCTCGACCGGCTTTATCGTGACCGAGGAAGAGACGCGCATCATCTCGGACTTTTGCCACCGCCGTGCGCAAAAGGGCACCAAGGTGTTCGTCGATCCCATCATGGGTGACAACGGCAAGCTCTATGCCGGCGTGCCCGAGTCCACGATTGGCCTCATGCGGCACCTGCTGGAGTGCGCAGACTACGCGGTGCCCAACTACACCGAGGCCTGTCTGCTCGCCGATACGCCTATTGCAGAGCAGATCACGCCCGATGAGGCCCGCGCCCTTGTGGACGCCGTGCGCGAGTTGGGTGCCAAGTCGGTGGTCATTACGAGCGCCGTGGTCAATGGCACGAACGCGGTTATCGGTTACGACCATGTAGCGGGGGAGTACTTCACGATTCCCTTTGAGCTCATTCCGGTCTATTTCCCGGGCACGGGCGACACGTTCTCGGCGGTGCTCGTCGGCCGCGTTATGGCAGGTTGGAGTCTGCAGCGCGCGACGTCCGATGCCATGCGTGTGGTGGCTGAGCTTATCGAGCGCAATGCCGACCAAGAGGACAAGTCGGCCGGCCTTCCCATCGAGGCCTGCCTGGACGTGATCGACCATGAGTAATGCTGGCGAGGGCGGCGTCAAGCCTGCGGGCGAGAACAGGCCGCTCGGCGCGCCGCGTGGCAAGCGGCCGCGTATCCGCGTGAGCTGCGTGGACCAGCTGGGGACGTGCCGCTGCCACCACGGTCACAAGCCGGGCGACGTTTTTGACTTTGACCGAGACCGCGGCAAGATGTGCGCCATGGCCTGCCATGTGGGCTTTCCCTATATCGATATCCTGCGCTATGGCGGAACCGTGCCTGGCAACGAGCCTGGCACGGCAAAGTTCTGCTGCCCCGAGGTCGATACGCTGAACGTTTGGCTTGCCGAGATCGTCGACGAATAGCCGGATGTGACAAAGGAGCGGTCCCTTTGTCACATCCGCCGATGGTGCCCCTTCTTTTTTGCCTATAATCCTAAATCTCTGCATTTCATCCGATATTAGGTTCTAAAAACTCTGCATTTCATCGATAATCAAGCATATAAACTTTGCATTTCATTTGATGACACTGAGGGGAGAGCCTATGCTGCGTAGGAAAATAGCGGCAGAGCTGGAGCGTTGGCTGAAGTCTGCCGAGCAAAAGGCCTTATTCATTACGGGTTCTCGCCAGATCGGCAAAAGTTATTCGATTCGCGCATTTGGCAAAGCCAGGCATGCAACCTACATCGAACTCAACCTCATGGAAAATCGTCAGGCAAAAGATGCTCTTCTCGAGGCACGGGATGCCGACGATTTCATCAGCAGGGTGACGCTTCTCTCGGGAAAGCCGATAGCACCGGGCAAAACGCTCGTGTTTATCGATGAGGTCCAAGAGGCCCCCGACATCATGACGATGGCAAAGTTCCTTGTTGAGGACGGGAGGTGCCGCTGGGCGTTTTCGGGGTCAATGCTCGGGACTCAGTTCAAGGGCGTTAGGTCCTATCCCGTGGGATATGTTCACGAGCTTAGGATGTTCCCGCTCGATTTTGAGGAGTTTTGCTGGGCGATCGGGGTGAGCGAGGGAGCTCGCCAAACGATACGCGACGCGTGTATCAGCGAGAAGCCCATTCCTGATTACATTCATGACGCGATGATGGCAAACTTCAGGACCTATACCGTTGTCGGCGGAATGCCGGAGGTCGTGCAGCGCTTTCTTGACACGCGGGGCGACCTTGCCTCTGTTCGTCAGCTACAGTCAGAGCTCAACGAACAGTACCGGCGGGATATCTCCAAGTATGCAAGCGGGCGAGCCCTTCAGGTGCAGAGCATTTACGATCAGCTCCCTATTATGCTCGAGGGCGAAAACAAACGCTTCGTGCTCAATTCCATTGACCCCAAGGCGCATTACGACAAGTACCAGCGAGATTTTGTCTGGCTCGTCGATGCCGGCGTTGCTCTCAAGGCCGATATCGTAACCGAGCCAAAATCGCCCCTGCTCAAGACGGCACGGTCATCGCAGTTCAAGCTATACCAATCGGATACGGGCATGTTGATGGCGCGCTACCCCGTTGGCGTCGCCCAGGCGGCGTATCTTGATAGCAAGGAACCCAATCTGGGCGGTATTTACGAAAACGTGGTGGCCCAGCAGCTGACTGCCCAAAATCGCCAGCTTTACTACTATCAGACAAAGAAGCGCGGCGAAGTGGACTTTGTGGTCGACGGACCGGATGGAACGGCTGTTCCGATCGAGGTTAAATCGGGTTCCTATTACCACGCGCACGCCGCGCTCGGTCATGTGCTTGATACGGCCGAATATGGCGTAAGGCTCGGGATCGTTTTCTCGAGAGGCAACGTTGAACGCAGCGGAGCTGTTCTTTATTTGCCGCTATATGCGACCTGGGCCCTTTCGGATGTTTTGGGTGACTCCTGTGCCGAGGGGATAAAGCTGGAGGTCAAGCCGGTCTAGGGACAGTCCCCGATGCGACAAAGGGATAGTGCCTTTGTCGCATCCGCTATCCGAGATAATGAGCGTGGATTTTCTCCCGTCTAGAGCGCACTTGAATGCTCAAAGTGGGAGAAAATCCACGCTCGATCTGTATGCCGATGACGCGGCTCGCGAGGTTCGTGCGTCCGCGAACCTACAGCTGCTCGAGCATAGCGGTGCAGCCGGCGAGCACGTCGCGGTAGGTGGCATCGAAGTTGCCGGTGTACCAGGGATCGGCCACGTCGCCGGCGCGATCGGTCCAATCGAGCAAGCGCGTAATCTTGCCGTCGGGGTCGTCGCCAAAGATGCGACGCAGGCCGCGCGCGTTCTCAGCATCCATATAGACAATGCGATCCCAGTCGCCATACTCCGCGCGACGCACCTGACGTGCGCGATGTGCGACGACGGGAATTCCGACCTCGCGTAGCTTGGCAACGGTACCGTGGTGCGGCGGGTTGCCGATCTCCTCGGCCGAGGTCGCAGCGGAATCAATGACAAACTCGCCCTCGCGCCCGGCGCGGCGCACGAGCTCGGTAAACACCGACTCAGCCATCGTCGAGCGGCAGATGTTCCCATGGCAGATAAACAGTACACGTTGCATATGCGGTTTCCTTTCGATCGCCATCATCGAACTCGAGTATCGCAGCTAAGCCTAAGCCTACGCTCTCGCCCGCTTGCGCTCCCAGCGAGCCAACTTAATCGTCACCAGTGTGAGTGCCCAGGCTACAAGCGAGAACGCAGCGCCCACGGCGCCTACGTAGGAAATGCCAACTCCACTTACCACGGCGCCGCCCATTGCGGTGCCAAACGAGATGCCGACGTTAAACGCCATGGGCTCAACCGAACTTGCGAGTACCATCGACTTGGGATGGCGGCTGCGTGCCACGTCCATAAAGTGTGTGATGCACGAGACTGAGAACAGGTACATGAGCAGCGCCAAGCTAAAGACAAAGACCAGCGCGAGCGGCATGGTGCCGCCCACGGCAAACAGCCCGAGCAACGCCGCAGCCTGCAGCACAAACGTCACAAGCAGTGCCTTCATGCCAAAACGTGCGTCGATCCATCCGCCCAGGATGTTCGAGATCAGGCAGAACACGCCGTAGGCCATAAGCGTGGTGCTCGCCTGAACAGTGCCCATACCCAGCACCTGCTCAAGATAAGGCGTAACGTAGCCGTAGAATACATAGACCGAGCCCACGCCAAACAAAAAGATAAGCATGCCGGTGATGATGCTCGGTTCGCGTAGCAGACCCGCCTGCTCGCGGAAGGTAGCGGGTTCGTCGGTCTGTCCGGCGCGCGGCATAAACGCCACGAGCGCTCCGCAGATCAAAACGGCAAAGGTCAGCGTACCGTACATGGCCACGTGCCAATCGAGCGTGTCGGCCACGAACTTGCCGATCGAAGTGACAAAGACCATCGCCACGGAAAACGCGCCGTACACGACCGAGATGGCAAGCGAAGTTTGCTGCGGGGACAGCAGCTCGGGGATGTACGTCACGCCCACGGCGAGCAGCGCGCCCGAGACGGATCCCAGGACAATGCGCGAGATAAAGAGCACCTGGAAGTTGGGCGCCAACGCCATGACCAGGTTGCCGAGCACAAAGACGATGCTGTAGTACACGAGCAACTGGTAGCGGCGGAATCGCCCCGTGCTGAGCGCAAGCACCGGCGTGGCGATGGCGTAGACGAGCGCGAACACGCTGATGAGCTGGCCCGCAGTGGCAAGTGATACGCCGAGTTCCGTTGCCAAGTCGCTTTCGATGCCGATGACCACGAACTCTGAGCAGCCGAGCGAGAATCCCAACAGCACGAGCAGCGCCAGGCAGAGCTTGGTGCGCGCGGGGGAGAGCGCGGCGGCGGTTGACTTACTTTTAGACGTGGTTGCGGCGGTCAAGGTTGTCACTCCAATGTCGCATGAATAAGCGGGATTCAATCCCTGCAACTCTAACAGAATGTGCCAGGTGCCTGCCCCCTTTGTCGCAGGCTGTGCTTGCCTGTATAGTCGCAATACAGGTGAAAATGGTCTCAGGTACATTGCGGGCGACAGGAGATCCCATGGGTATGCACACGACAAAGGTTGCAGCAGGCGAGGGCAAGTTTGCGCTCGAGGCCCAGTTGACGGTGACGCCGCGAGGCATGGCGGTGTACGCCTGCTCGCCGGAGTTCGCGCACCTGGGCGCCACGGCGCAGGCCATTCCGCGTCCCGAGCCCGGCCGCACGGCGACAGTGAGCATCCTGGCTGTTCCGTGCCATCGAGACGAAATTCCGGCGCACGATATCGCGGCGGCGCTGGCCACGCGCTTTGGCGTGCCGGTCGTTGCGAGCACGGGCTTTCATGTTGAACAGGCGAGCGGGGGCGACCTGCAGCGCGTGCTCGACACCACCAAGGAGCTCATCGCCGCGCTCGAGGAGGCCGCAGCCCGCATTCTGCGCGCCGGCTGGGATGAGGGCGGCGCGGGCGCCGAGGTCGTGGCGGTCAATGCCGCGACCGGCGAGACGCTTGGCCCCGTCGACCGCATCGATGCCCATGCCGGTGAGGGCATTCTGCATCAGGCATTTCTGACGCTTCTGGTCGAGGGCCAGGGCGAAGACGCACGCCTGCTGCTCTGTCGTCGCAGTCCGCTCAAACGCCTGTGGGGCGGGGTGCTGGCCGATAGCTGTGCCGGCCATCCGCTCCCCGGGGAGGACGTTGTCGCCGCGACGGCGCGCCGCATCAACGAAGAGCTCGGCATCACGCGCGATCCCGATCAGCTCAAGTACCTCGGACGCGTGGTGTACCGCGAGGACCACGGCGACGGCCGCTGCGAGTGCGAGTGGTGCGAGGTGTTCGCAGCCCATGTTGAGCCGGGCGAGCTGCACATCAACCAAGAGGAGATCTCGGAGGTACGACGCGTGACCCCATCCGAGCTCGGCGGCTACCTGCAGGGTCGCCCCGAGCAGCTGGCACCCTGGCTCCGCGAGGCCCTGGAGGTCCCCTCCATCCGCGCAGCCCTCGCTATGTGAAAAAAGACAGTCCCTTTGCCACATCCAAACCGTCACAACATTTGATGAAAATCTCGAAAACGAGGAAAAGCGTCGAATGTTGTGACGCTTTTTGTCCAGAGGATCGCTTCTCATCCAAAAATCCCGCTTGACTGTATTGCCACAACACAGCGCAACGTAAGGGGTGTCCGATAACGGGCGCCCCTTTTTAAGTGGCAACGTGGCCGCGAATCCGGAGCGCCCCCAACAAGAAAGGTGGGGAGATGGAAGCGGAAAAGAAGGCGTTTAAGATCACCAAGCGCGAAATTGGCTTTGTGCTGGGTATCGTTGTCTTTTTGCTGGTGAAGTTTCTTCCTTTGGCGGAGCTGAGCTCGACGGTCGAGCTTACGGTCGGCGGTCAGACCTGTCTGGCGTTGACGCTCGCCACGGTGGTGTTCTGGACGTGTGGCGTGGCACAGCCGGGCTTTGTGGGCCTGCTCTATTGCGCGTTGCTCGTTCTGTTCAAGGTGTGCGTGGACGACACGGGTGCCGCGAGCATCTCGGCGACGGTCGCCTCCACGTTTAGCTCGTGGACCAAAGCCACCATGTGGCTCGTCATCGGCGCCTACCTCATCGCCAGCGCGGTCAAGGAGTCGGGCCTGGGCGAGCGCATCGCCTATGCGTTTATGCTCAAGTTCGTGCGCGATGCCAAGTCGCTTATCATCTCAATCTTCGCGCTCACCTTTGTGCTGTCGCTGCTGATCCCGCATCCGTTCCCCCGCGCCTTCCTCATTCTCGCCGTCGTCTCGGTCATTGCCGAGTCCGCCGGCTACGGTGACGACGACCGCGGCAAGCTCGGCTTCCTCGTGTTTGCCGCTGCTGCCCCGGGCTCCATGTTCTTCCTGACGGGCGACTCCACGCTCAACCCGCTTGTCGCGCAGTACAGCGCCGAGGCCGGCGGCATGAGCCCGTCCTTTGTCGACTGGTTCCTGTACATGAGCGTGCCTATGCTGGTCGCGCTGCTGTGCACCCTGTTCTTGGGCCTCTTCCTCTTTAAGCCCAGCAAGGAGCTCGTCTACGATCGCGAGCAGATCGTGGCCAAGCAGGCCGCGCTCGGCAAGCTCTCCGTCAAGGAGATCCGCACCATCGTGTGGCTTGTCATCGCCATCGCGCTGTGGCTCACCGTCTCGGGCGACTATATCGGCTGGGTCACCCTGGCCATTGGCGTCGCACTCGCCATGCCCATCATCGGCGAGGTCCTCACTCCTGCCAGCTGGAACGCTGTCGACATCAAGTCCCTCATGTTCCTGACGGCCGCCTTGCCCGTGGGTTCCGTGGGCGGCGCCACCGGCATGAACGCCTGGATCGCCGACGTCGTACTCCCCAGCTCCGTGCCCGAGAACATCTTCCTGTTCGCCCTGCTTGTCGCCGCGCTCTCCATGGTCATCCACATGTTCATGGGCTCGGTCATGGCCGTGCTCGGCGTGTGCGTGCCGGCGTTCATCAGCTTCGCGGCCGGCTCCAGCGTGAGCCCGCTCGCCGTGGCGCTCATCGTCTTCACGTCCATCAACATCCACTACATCCTGCCGTTCCACAACCTGCCGATCCTTATCGGCGAGGGCAAGGACGCCGGCGGCTACACCTCCAAAGAGGCCATGCGCATGGGCATTCCCCTCACCGCGGTCGTCTTTGTCGTCGTGCTGGTCGAGGCCGCCTGGTTCCACCTCTTTGGCCTGATGTAAACGGTCGAGCGCCTCATCTATGAGCGCCGCGGCCCCACTACGTTACCCAGCCCGGCGGCATCCCCGCCGCCGGGCACTCTCCCGAAAGGAGCATGCTATGTCCACTACCGATGCTTCCCAGATCCACGACCTGCGCTCCGCACTCGACTTTTTGCGCGAGATGCCGGGCCAGCTGCTCGAGACCGACACCCAGGTCGACCCGGACGCCGAGGTCTCGGGCGTCTATCGCCACGTCGGTGCCGGCGGCACCGTTATGCGTCCGACCAAAGAGGGTCCGGCGATGGTCTTCAACAACGTCAAGGGCTTTGACGATGCCAAGGTCTGCATCGGCATGCTTGCCAGCCGCAAGCGCGTTGCCGCCCTGCTCGACCTGGACGAGGAGCACCTGGGCCTCGAGATCGGCAAGCGCTTCGAGAACCTGATCGCGCCCGAGCAGATCGCCGAGGGTGCGCACGTCGACTGCCAGGAGGTCGTGTACAAGGCGAGCGACGAGGGCTTTGACCTGCGCAAGATCGTTCCCGCTCCCACCAACACGCCCGTCGACGGCGGCCCCTACATCACCATGGGTCTCGCCTATGGCACGAGCCCCGACGGCTCCCAGTCCGACGTGACCATCCACCGCTTCTCCTGCGTCGACAAGGACAAGCTCGCCATGTGGATTACCCCCGGCAGCCGTCACCTGGGCGCGTTCTTTGACGAGTACTGCCAGCGCGGCGAGGACATGCCCATTTCCATCTCCATCGGCCTGGACCCCGCTGTGTACATGTGCTGCGGCTTCGAGGCTCCCACCACGCCGCTCGGCTTCAACGAGCTGCAGATCGCCGGCGCCCTGCGCGGCCACGCCGTCGAGCTTGCCGACTGCGTCACCGTTCCGCAGAAGTGCATCGCCAATGCCGAGTACGTGCTCGAGGGCTACCTCATGCACGACGAGACCATCAACGAGGACGTCAACGGCCACGGCTACGCCATGCCCGAGTTCCCCGGCTACACCGGCGGCGCCAAGGTCTGTCCGGTGATCAAGATCACCGCCGTCACCACGCGTGTCAACCCCATTATGGAGAGCTGCATCGGCCCTTCGCACGAGCACGTGTCCATGGCCGGTATCCCCACCGAGGCTTCCATCTACAAGATGGTCGAGACCGCTATCCCGGGCCGCCTGCTCAACGTCCACGCTGCACCCTGCGGCGGCGGCAAGTTCGTTGCCATCATGCAGTTTAAGAAGTCGAGCAAAAATGACGAGGGCCGTCAGCGCAACGCCGCCATGCTCGCCTTCTCGGCATTCTCCGAGCTCAAGCATGTGATCTTGGTTGACGAGGATGTCGACATCTTTGATATGAGCGACGTGATGTGGGCCATGACCACGCGCTTCCAGGCCGACGTGGACCTCATCACCATCCCCGGTTGCCACTGCCACGTGCTCGATCCGTCCAACGACCCCGCGTTCGACCCCACGATCCGCGAGCACGGCATCGCCTGCAAGGCCATCTTCGACTGCACGGTCCCGTTCGACCTCAAGAAGAATTTCATTCGCTCGCAGTTCATGGAGATCGACAAGGACAAGTGGGCCAAGGAGATTGCTTTCTAGTAAGTAGCCCTACCAAGTAGTTAAGGAGTTGTCATGCCTGAGTCTTCTGTCCGTCCCCGTCGCATCGTCGTTGGCGTTTCGGGCGCCAGCGGTGCCGCGCTGGGCCTTGAGTGCCTCAAATGCCTGCGCCAGGCCGGCGCCGAGTCGGCGCTTGTCGTCACGCGCGGGGGAGAGATCACCATCGAGCAGGAGCTCGGCATGACGCTCGACGAGTTTGTCGCGCACGCCGATGTGGTCTACGACAACAAGAACATCGGCGCCGCCATCGCAAGCGGCACCTATCCGGTCGACGGTATGATCGTGGCCCCCTGCTCCATGAAGACGCTCGCCGGCATTGCGAGCGGCTACAGCGAAAACCTGTTGTTGCGCGCGGCCGACGTGCAGATGAAAGAGCAGCGCCGCCTGGTGCTCATGGTGCGCGAGACGCCCTTCAGCGCCATTCACGTCGACAACATGGCGCGCCTGGCGCGCGTACCGGGCGTCATGCTCATGCCGCCCATGCTCACGTTTTACAACGGCCCCGCCACGCTCGACGACGCGGTGCATCACATCGCCGCCAAGGCGCTCGAGGCCGTCGGCGTGTCATGCGCAAACTATAAGCGCTGGTCATGGGCGTCTTTAGGGTAGGATACGAGTAGTGTTTGAGCCCGCTGCCCCTGTGGGCGGCGGGCTTTGTGCGCTAAAAGGATGTGTCGGGAGGACTTATGCAGACGGGCATGTATGCGATTAGCGAGATGGCGAGCTTGTTTAACGTTTCGCGCCAAACGCTCATCTACTACGACAAGATCGGCCTGTTTAAGCCCGCCGTGGTGAACGAAAAGGGCTACCGTTTCTATTCGCCTACGCAGATCCCGCTCATGCGTCTGATCTGCATGCTGCGCGACCTGGGGCTCGAACTCGACGAGATTGACCGCCTGACCTCGACGTTCGACATTGGCGAGATGACCGATCACCTGCGCTCGCGGGTGCAGGCGCTCGACAAGCAGATTGCCGGGCTCAAGGCTGAGCGCGCGAGTGTGCAGGAACGCCTGAGCTTTTACGACGAGGCAGTCTACTGGCGCGAGCGCGAGGGCAGTCCGGAACTCAAGCAATTCGAGCGCCGCTACGTGGTCTTTGAGGAGTTTCCGGGCGATATCGAGCGCGGTCGCTCGATGCTTCACCCCACGCTCATGCGGGCAATCCTGCGCATGCGCACGCTGACGGGCACGCGCCCCATGCGCGGTTGGGGCGCCATGCTGCGTCGCGAGGCGCTGCATTCCGACGATCCCATCGCCGGTGCCGGCTCCTTTGCCGTACTGCCGCGCGGTGCCGAGGAGCTGCTGCCGAGCGACGCTGCCGAGCTGGCAGAGATCGGCATCGAAGTGCTGCCCGAGGGCACATACCTGTGCATGAGCCGCTGGGGCATGCCGTACGAGCCCGAAGGCATCCGCGCCATCGTGGCCTGCATGGACGAGCACGCGCTCCAGCCCATCGGCAACGCCTTCGACTTTTGCTACCTCGATACCACGAGCTACGACGAGTCCCACCAAGAGGACTTCTGCTGCATCCAAATCCCCGTCGCCCTCCAGATGTGACAAGGGGACTGCTCCTTCGTCGCATTTGTGGTGTGGCTGCTGCCTAAACCGTCACAACATTCGGCGAAAATCTCGAAAACGAGGAAAAGCGTCGAATGTTGTGACGGTTTTCCTGTCTGTGCCGGCGAGCCGCCGTGCCATCTGGGGGTATAAGGCTGGCAAGTGTTTATTTGCGAGGCCAAGGGGGCGCCCCGTATGGATATCGATAACTTTGAATGGTGGTATAGCGAGGGCGAGGCTCCGGACGAAGAGTGGGACGAGCCCGCGCCGTGTGACGTGTCGAGCGACGAGGACGAGGCCGGCAATGATGCCGGTGTCGAGCCTGAAGCCGCCTCCGATGCCGCCGAACCCCTAACCTTTGAGCAGGCCTGGGCCCAGGCTGAGGCTGACGAGGCAAAGGCCGATGCCACGGCCACACTGGGTGAGCCAGCCGACATGTCCATCTCGCCGGCAAAGACCCCGCGGCCGCGTCACACTATCGACCCCGATAGCACGGCATCCTTCAGTATTCTCGACGTGCCCTCGCAGGGTGCCCAGGCGCCCGCGCCCACGCATCGCCCCGACCTGGCTCGCGAGGGAGATGCAGGACGTCGCTCGCCGCTCGGCCCCATCCTTATCGCCTTTATGGCCGGCGTTATCGCCTGCTCGGCGATCGGAAATGTCTGGAGCCATGTGGAACAACAACGCAAAGATGCCGCCAAGGTCGAGATGTCCGTCGAGCAATCGCTCGGCCGCACGCGCTCGGTACATGTGTCGGTCGAGGTCAAGGACGGCGCGACGTGGGACACCGCGCGCGGCGACAGCCAAATGCTCGTCCACATCGTGGGGCGCACGCTCAAAGGGCAGACGATTGACGAGTATCAATACGTCAATTCCGCTGGTGACGGCATCGAACTCAAGCCCGGTGACTACGAGCTCACCGTCGATGAACCGCCCGTCGCCACCGACGGAACGCGCTTCCGCGCCTCAAAGCGCATGGTTCCCGTGAGCTTTAACTCGCAGGCGCCCGATACGGTCGACAGTACGCCGCAGGGCGGGTTCGACCTTTACGCAATCGCTCAATAACTGCGCCTGTCGCTTCTCCTTGCCGTCAAGAGTGGGACAATAGCCCTCGACACCGTTGTTTACTATTGGAGGAAGTAGCATGTCCACCGTCACTACCATCAAGCGCGGCGGCCTCACCGCGGCCATCGATTCCATGGGCGCCCAGCTCACGAGCCTTGCCCTCAACGGCAACGAGTATCTGTGGCAGGGCGACCCCGCCTTTTGGGGCAAGCATGCGCCCATCCTGTTCCCCATTGTGGGCTCGCTGCGCAACAACACAGCGACGTCTGCAGCCGGCACCTGCGAGATGCCGCGCCACGGCCTCGCGCGCATCGTCGAGCACAAGCTGGTCGAGGTCTCCGAGGACGGCTCGTCCGTTACCTACGAGATCACTGACACGCCTGAGTCGCTCAAGGCGTTCCCCTTCCACTTTAAGCTCAACATGACCTATGCCTTGACCGGCGACGCCACCCTCACGCAGACCTTCGCCGTCACCAACACCGGCGACGTGGACCTGCCGTTCTCGGTGGGCGGCCACCCCGCATTTAACGTGCCCGTCCCCGGTGCCGAGGACGAGGCGTTCGAGGATTACGAGTTGGCGTTTACCGAGGCTTGGACCAACGAGGCTCCCATCATCACGCCCGACGGTCTTATGACGTTCGAGGGTAGCTACAAGGCTCCCGATAACTCGGACGTGCTGCCCATCACGCACCGCAGCTTCGATAACGATGCCATCATGTTCACCGATACTCCGGGCTCCACGCTCACACTGCGCGGCCGCAAGTCGGGCCACGGCGTCAAGATCGACTTTGAGGGCTTTAAGTACATTGGCGTGTGGTCTGCCGCCAACGACGCTCCGTTTGTGGCGCTCGAGCCCTGGACCGGTCATACCACCATGGACACCGAGGACGATGTTTTTGAGCACAAGGTCAACACCATCACGCTGGCGCCGGGCGAGACGGACGTCCGCAGCTTTAGCGCCACCTTGCTCTAGAGGTTCCGCCGTTCTGACGAACGGCGGACCGGTCGACGCTGCGCGCCGCCCAGAGCGACAATTTGTCATTCAAAAGGCAAGGCATGACCAGAAGGTCTATGCCTTGCCTTTTTCATGCCAACTTGTTCGCCCTGGATGTCGCTCGCTGGCTGCGCCAAGACATCAATGGCTACGTGGTTCAAGAGATGGTGGCATTACCATTTGTTTTTACAAGTAAAGAGGCCCGTTTCCCTGGTTTTGGTCGGGGAAACGGGCCTCTTTGTCTATGGGCTTGTGGATTGGCGGAGACAATAACCGCTGGCAGCTATTTTGAGTTCCTGATGCGGCGTGTGGCCGTGGCGGTTATTCCGAGTCCTGCGGCGGCGATTCCTGCGAGTGCGATTGCGCTCGGCGCTGTGTCGCCCGTGTTCGCGAGCTTGTCGGCGGTCGTATCTGCTTGTTTGGTGGAGCTCGATGGAGCGTATTTGCTGGTCGCGGACGAGCCGGTGGGCTGCGTCGTCTCGGTCGGTTGCGTCGAGTTGGAGGGAGGCGTCGTCTCGGTCGGTTGCGTTATCTCGG